>JAQUUX010000002.1 GCA_028693705.1 Lachnospiraceae bacterium
TCCAGCGGGGCTTATTTAAGTGTCTCTACTCTGTTCAACGTCACTCATCATCATTCAGAAAACTGACGGATTGACACTTTAGGAGAAGTTAATCATTTTGAAATAACATTTTGCGGAAACTCAAGTACAGATGATTACCATTTTTTGGGAAATGGCGCATTTATGGGCTTTGTATGGTTTTAATTATTACCTAATTGTGAACTTTGTTTTTTAATTACTTCGTTGCCTTACTTTCCAGCAAATATTTTTGTACTGATGTAACTGCATTTGCACCATCTGCCACTGCTGTTACAATCTGTCTCAATGCCTTAGTACGCACATCTCCTGCCGCATATATACCGGCTACATTGGTGCAGCAATCCTCCCCCGCAATAATATAACCTTTTTCATCCTGCTGAATCTGATCCGGCACATACTCTGTATTCGGTTCAATTCCGACAGCAATAAAAATTCCCTGCAATGAAAGTTCCTGTGTCACATCTGTTTTGACATTTCGAAGCATGGCACTTTCTACCTGTTCTTCTCCTTTAATCTGTGTCACTACCTGGTCCCACAATACTTCCACATTAGGCAGACTCAGTAATTCATCCTGTAGGATTTTGGCGGCACGCAGTTCATTTCTACGATGAATCAGATAAACCTTCTGACAAAACCTTGCCAGGAAAATAGCATCCTCCACAGCCACATCACCACCGCCTACAACTGCAGTTACTTTATTCTTAAAAAAAGCTCCGTCACAGGTAGCACAATAGGAAACTCCCATGCCTGCCAGTTCTTCTTCACCGGGAACATGTAATTTTGAATGAGACGCGCCACTTGCCAAGAGCAGTGTTTTCGTCTCTAAATCCCCCTGATCCGTATGCACCAGCTTTCTGTCTCCCATATCTTCTATCCCTGTAACCTCAGCCTCTTTAAAGTTTACACCCATCGCCTCTGCATGTTCTTTGAACTTCATGCCCATGTCAAAGCCGTTCATTCCTTTCATGCCAAGATAATTATCAACTTCATAGGTAGTCAGAACCTGTCCGCCACTCATAGCGCTTTTTTCTATTAATAAAGTTTTCAGGCCTGCCCGCACTCCATAAACACCTGCTGATAAACCGGCCGGACCGCCTCCTAGAATAATCAGATCTTCCATCTTTTATTTCCTTTCTTTTTGTTAAAAATAGTCTAACAGTTTTTCCACGTCATGACAATTGCTTCTAATCATAGTATAATCATTTTCATACAAATCATAATACAATTGTTTTATATAGAAGGGACACTTTATCTTATGGCAAAAAAAGTATTGATTACCGGTGCATCAAGAGGAATTGGTAAAGCTGCAGCTCTGGCTTTTTCAAACGCCGGCTTTGAACTGTATCTGACCTGCCGTCATTCAGAAGCGGCTTTACAGGCACTTTTTTCTCAGATTACCTCCGAACAAAATAAAAACCAGAAAGCACCGGAGTTATTCATCGGCGATATCGGTGATCCTCAATTTGTATTTGAAATGTTTACCCACATATCAGATCTGGATATTCTGATCAACAATGCCGGTGTCGCTCATATCGGACTGCTCCATGAAATGTCAGTTGCTGAATGGAACGCTGTGCTAAATACGAATCTAAATGCAGCTTTCTATACTGCCCGTCACGCCATTCCATTATTTCTAAAAAAACATGCAGGGAAAATCCTGAATGTTTCTTCTGTATGGGGAAACGTGGGCGCTTCCATGGAAGTGGCTTATTCAGCCTCAAAAGGCGGTCTGAATGCCATGACAAAAGCACTGGCAAAAGAACTGGCACCAAGCAATATCCAGGTAAATGCCCTGGCCTGTGGCGTAATCGACACCGACATGAACCGTTGCTTTGATGAAGCTGATATGGAATCGCTGATTGCAGAAATACCTGCCGACAGACTGGGAAAACCAGAAGAAGCGGCTGCCATGCTTCTGCAGCTGGCAACCGCTCCCTCTTATTTAACCGGTCAGATTATTACCCTTGATGGGGGCTGGATCTGATTCCTTATTTATTCATATACTGAAAATCCGGTAATTGCGAATGTTCCATCCTGATCTACAAAAGTAAATCCTGCATGGCTGTCATCCAGATATACCACATAACCAGCTTCTGCCTTTGTCATACCAAACAGATTCACATCATTGATCATACAAAATGCTTCTGTAAATACTTCTGTTTCATCCATTGCCAGGAAATCATCTTTGCTGGCAATTTCTACGCCATTTCCCTGATCATCCAGGTTCATATATGTAGGATAAGCCAGTGCATCTGCAAATCCATCCTGATCCATAAATGCGATTGCATTAATTGTGCTCATAGCAAATGCATAAGCTTCTGTCGGACAGGACATTTCCAATGAAGATTCTCCCAATGCAACTGCTGTCGCTGTACCATCATCAAGATTACCTGTATAAGTAACTGCAACAGGTGCTCCTAATAATACGCCATCTGCCAGATCCGTTGTGCAATCATCTGCCATAGTAAAGAAATACTGAGTTCCATCCTCTACCTGTATCTGAATACTGTTCATTGAAGCTTCCCATACCAGACCTTCTATAGTAGCAGTCTCTGTAGCAGTTTCTGCAGTTTCAACTGTCTCTGCAGCTTCTGTTGTAGTTTCTGCTGCTGCCTCTGTACTTGCCTGTGTAGTCTCTGTAGTAGTGTTACCGGATCCGCAAGCGGTCAGACTCATCAATGTCATGGTTAACATACAGGTTACTGCAATGATCTTTGATACTTTTTTCATAATATTATTCTCCTTTTACTGTTGAATTACTTCCACTCATTAGTTGCTTTGTATCATCAACCATTAACTTATCGGCATCTTTGGTTTTAGTCTATACTTTTTTTCGCAAATTTTCTCTCTTTTTTCGCGAATTTCCTATAAATTTCTAAAAACCTTTGTTTTTCAGATCTGTAACCAGCTGTACATAATATTCCCGCACATCAAAATCTGCAATGTTTTCCCTGTTCAGATCGATCATATCACCGTGGGAAATACCTCTTTTACCATTTACCGTCAAAAATTCATAATGGCTGCCCCAGGAAAAAGAGTCCTCTGCAACTAATCCGTCATTTGGTCCGTCAAAAACTTTTACCAGCTCATGGGTAAAATTTAATGGAAATCTTCCACTGGAAGCATGATTTAATTTGGATCCGACACTTTGATAATAAACACCTTCCTGATCCAGAACCATTTCATTTCTTTTCATACTGGCTTCTGCCGTCAGATCTCTGACCGCTTTCATAAAGTCAGGAGTGATATCTCCCATCTTACGCAGTGCTGCATTATATTTACCCGCTACAAACTGCTGGGTTTTAACCGGTATCTTATCTAATAAATAATCTGCAAAATCACAGCCTCTGTGAGGTGTGTTGATCGTTGTCAATGACGCCACCATCGGCGCTGCACCTAACAGGCTTATGGCATAACGGCAATCCAGTCCGCCTTTGGAATGGGCTATAATATTTATCTTATCACATCCGGTTTCCTCACAGATCTCTTCCATTCTAGTCTTCAATTCAGCCGCACTGTCAGCAACAGATGCAGCAGACTGATGATTTCCATAATAGATAACCGCTCCGTTTGCTTCTAATTCCCGTGGAATTCTGCCCCAATAATTGAAATAACGAAAATCTCTAAAGAATACACCATGTACCATCAAAATGGGATATTTCGTAGCACATATTCTTTCCGGCTTACGTTTCTGATCCAATATTATTTTTTCACGCTCTAATCTGGTCTCTGCCGCAGCAATGGAAATGATTTTCCATAGTACATACAAATGTACAATCGGTACCATGCCACAGGCTATTCCTATAGCTCTCCATTTCACGCCAATCTGCAGTGAAGTACAATAAACCCGGATAATGCCATTCCAGAAAACCAGTGCTTCGATACCAATTACCAGAAATAAACTGATCACTCCCCGGATAATGCCTGTGTGAAAAGTATCTGCTATGGTGAATAATTGATAAAACACCGAAATTGCTGTAGAAAGCAAAAATACTTTCAACAGTACGCAGCCATCAAAACATAATTGCAATCTTTCAGTAGGCATTTTACTGCTCTGAAATCTCTTGATACTTTCTACTTTCCGATACCATGAAGGTGAAATATTGATCCATAAAAATAATGGTATCAAGACCACCAGTGCCACTCCCAACTCTTTTCCTGAAAACAGCGTATATCCGTTTGCCAGACAAAATACCAGAAGCGCATATAATACATTCAACATTTTAATTCTCCATCTATTATCTTTCGTTTGGATCATCACGCAAAAATAAATCCCTTTGCCGAATCACCACCCGACAAAGGGATCTCTTTTACCAGCTTAGCCAATAGCGAACTGTAACAGTTTCTGCATATCTTCATCTTTTTCAATCAGTAATTCCAATTCTCCGATTTCTCCGCCGGAAAAACATTTTGCCAGACTGAAGTACTGTGCCAGTTTGGATTTCAGATCCAGTTCCAGACCTTCACCTACCAGCTTAACATTTCCGTCGCAGCTCTCTACCGTCTGAAAAAAACGGTCTATATTTGTAATATTTTTTAATTTTACTCTTTTCATTTGTTTCCCAACCTTTCTCATAAGACATTGTTATCATTTTCATCAACAATATATACCAATTTGCCGGGTATTGCAAGTGATGATGACCGCTTCTTAGGAAAAAGCATATTCCCCGGTACCGGTTTTCTCTATATGTGTTGCATAAAATTCCTGAATAGCCCGAATTATATACCATGTATCCTTGATGCCGGCTGTTTCATAAGGTGAATGCATTGCCAGCTGCGCCAGACCAATATCCACTGTGTTCAAAGATACATGAGTATTGGATATATTGCCCAGAGTAGAACCGCCTGCAATATCCGATCGGTTAACATAAGTCTGATAAGGAACTTCTGCTTTATCACAGATTGCTTTGAAAATAGCTGCTGATACAGAATCAGTAGTATATTTCTGGTTTGCATTGAACTTGATTACTATGCCATGGTTCATATACGGACGATTTGTAGGATCTGCCTTATCCTGGTGGTGTGGATGTACTGCATGTGCATTGTCCGCTGATAACATAAAGCTGGAAGCAATTGCCATATGATACTCTTCTATAGAATATCCCATGCTGTGACAAATACGTTCTAACGTATCCGATAGCATAGTGGAATCAGCACCCTGTTTTGTCGTACTTCCTACTTCTTCGTTATCAAAGACACAGCACATATTCACGCTCTTAGCATTCTCTGCTGCCATGAATGCTTCCATGGAAGAAAATGCACACTGCAGATCATCCAGCTTGGTACTGGAAATGAATTCTCTGTCTGCTCCCCAGATAGATCCTGCCACACGATTATATAAGAAGAGATCCGTACTTAATATCTTGTTCTCCTCTACACCGATGTTCTCAGCGATCAGCTTTCGGAATTTACCTTTGGCTGTTTCTTCGCCCAGAAGAGGAATCATATCCTTTTGTGCATTATAGGCATATCCGTCATTTACCTGACGATTCATATGAATTGCTACATTCGGGATCATGAGCAGATCGCGATTCACATTTACCAGTTTCGTCACAAATCTGCCGTCCTGTTCTACTACTGCTTTTCCTGCAACGGAAAGCGGTCTGTCAAACCATGGAGCACAGATCATCCCGCCGTATTTTTCCACATTTAATTCCACATAGTGCTCGTCCACCAGCATTTCTTCCTTTTCCTTGATCTTAAAGGATGGAGAATCGCTGTGAGAGGCTACAATCTGAAAATTAGTGAAATGTTCCTTGGGAATCTTAAATGCGATGATCGCAGAATCAGACCTGGTTACAAAATATTGTCCGCCTGGCTGTAGATCCCACCTTGCTTCTTCACGCAGTTCTGTAAAGCCCTTTCCGGTCAGCTGCTTTCTGAAATTATCAATCACATGATAGCAGCTTGGACTTTTTTCAATAAACTGTAACAGTTCTTTTGCTTTTTCTTCGTACATATCTTTTCCTCGCTTATTACATTTTGGTGTCTTTATTATACACTAATATAGTACAAAATACTGATTCTGTTTCAGTTTATAATTTTTTTAGAATTAAAATTAGCACTCGCCTCTTGACAGTGCTAACAGCACGTGTTATAACACAATTAGAACAAAGGTAATCATAAATTTGTCTTATAAAAGAATGGAGGAATGACTTATGTTGATGCCTAGTGTATTTGGAGAAAATTTATTTGATGACTTAATGGATCTGGATTTCCCATATGATCGGGATTTCGAGAAAGCTTTCTTCGGAAAGAGGAATCCTTTATATGGAAAAAATGCGTCGAAGATTATGAAAACCGATGTAAAGGATATCGATAACGGTTATGAAATCTCCGTTGATCTCCCCGGCTTTAAGAAAGACGAAATCAAAGTTTCCATGGATCAGGGATATCTTAATATCTCTGCTGAAAAAGGACTTGATAAAGAAGATAAAAAGGATCATTTCATCCGCAGAGAACGCTACTGTGGTGTCTGCTCACGAAGCTTTTATCTGGGCGATAATTACACCAATGCCGATATTCAGGCAAAATACGAATCCGGCATTCTGACTCTGAAATTGCCAAAGAAAGATGCTAACCAGGTAGAACAGAATCGCTATATTGCAATTGAAGGATGATTTTCCGTATCAAATGCCAGTCATAAAATTTTGACACAAAAACAAACAGACCTTCCAATATTAGATTAATGATCTAATGATTGGGAGGTCTGTTTTTTGATTATTTTTTGATTGTCATTTATTATTGCTATTTTCTATTGCTTTTTAGCATGCGTAGCTGCAAACAAAGTAATACTAGGTGCTACAGGGCTCATCAATACTTTTCCTGTACCACGGAATACGTTTACCAGACCTTCTCCTGATGCTGCAGAGCCAATCAGTGATTTTCCTGAACGCTCTACCGTAAACTGCAAACTGGAAGTCCATGCAATTGCCATGTTTCCATCTATTTTCAAAACATCATTGTCCAGTTCAATTTCAATTAATTCCTCTGCCGGTACATTACTTTCCAGTGCCACTACACCGCTGCCGCTTAAATTTAAGTTAAACAGACCTTCGCCACCGGCTACTGCTGAAGAAAGGCTGTTTCTGGCAACTACGCTTTGTTTCACATTTCCGTCACATGCTAAGAACATACCATCTTCAATAGCCATTCCACTTCCGCCCCAAGTAGAAACGTCCTGCAGAATAATATATTTATATGTAGGTTCCAGAACAAGCAAACCGTTTCCAACATACTCCGGCTTAATAGCGCTTTCTTTGGTAACCATGCTCTTTGCCATTTTACCAAAAAGATCGCCAACACCTTTAACTCCGGTTGTAGCTGATACGCTTCCTGTTGTCCACTGCATTGCCCCTGCCTGTACAGTTGCAGAACGGTCATCAGAAAGATTGATAACTACCTGTCTTCTACGGACATCCATCTGTCCCATGAAATATTCATTGACTGCATTATCCGGTGCAACACTCATGTCTTTTTTGTACTCCAGTACACTGAAATTCCCAACTGTCTGTGTAATAACCCGATTTGCACTTTCTAAATTCCCTACTTTAACTGCCATTGTATATCCTCCTTTAGGATTGTCCCTATTGCTCGTTATTTTTTTATTATATTCTTCTGCTGATCAAATGTACAATTAAAATATTAGAAATACACGCTGCCTGGCACACAGAAAAAAAGCTCCGGAATTAAATTCCGAAGCTTTTTCTGTTCCATTCACTAATAAGTATTATGCTTTTTAGCCTTTGGGCTGCTATTTTCTGTTGAAATTTCATGTTCAGAAATATTTACCATCTTCTGAACCATTTTCTTTTTCTTCAACGGATGTTTTGGATTTTTGTCTCCCATGACTCTGCACTTCCTTTCCATAACATGTCTGGTGAAATACATTCTCATAGAAACAGCCTTCACTGTTAGCTGTTATATTTAGTATAGCACGCTCAATTTTTTTGTCAAATTTATATATGGGAACTGCAAGCCCGATAGTATCATTTATATGCTTGATTTTACAGAAATATGTACACTTTTCAATCCTGTACATATACTAATAAAAAAAGGAAATACAAATATGGCAACTCAAATTACCAATCAGGCTACTTTAAATTATACTTCCGGCAGCAATAACCTTTCCACCATTTCCAATACTGCAACAGTTACACTGCAGGGACCATTGGAAGTCACCAAATACTCTTTGGAGAACGCTTACAGAATTGGCGAAGACATCACCTATAACGTATTTATTACAAACAGCAGTGCCAACTCTCTAACCGGAGTTACCGTAGAAGATGATCTCGGCACCTATGCCATCGGCCAGACAACTAATGTAACACCACTTACCTATACGGGTCCGGCCAAACTTTTCATTAACAATACCTTCTCCGGCACTATTCAGGGCGTTGTTTCTGCTGATGCCGACTCTGTTACTTTTACTCTCGGAACTATTGCTCCCGGCAGCTCAGCATTACTTCAATATCAGGCAACTGTAAATAATTATGCCGGTGCTATCGTTGGCACTTCAGATATTGATAATATTGTATCTGTAACAGCCGCCGGTGTAACCACACCAATCATTGCTACCAATTCCATTCCTGTAGCTGCTTACGCAGATGTCACCATTGAAAAGAATATGTCTCCGGATCCGGTTGTAGATGGCAGTACTCTCACCTACACCTTTGTCATTAGAAATTATGGTACCATTGCTGCCACAAATGTTTCACTGCAGGACATTTTCACTACCTTCCCCAATATTACTTCTGTAACTGTGGATGGTGTGGCAACTACAGAATATTCCTATTCTGCCGGTACTTTCCTGTATCCATCTGCTTCTTCCGGTATTAACTACACCATTCCTGCTGCTACCTTCACGCAGGATCCTGCTACGGGACTTTATACTATAGTTCCAGGCACCAGCACCGTAATTATACAGGGAACTATCTAATCCTGAAATGATACAAAGATTCCGGGACGTCCCGGAATCTTTTATTTCAAATATCTGCCCAATACCTAATACATCATTTCCGTATCAATTGGTTTGGAAATATGATCGTTCATACCTGCATCGAGTGACCTGGCAATATCCTCCACAAATGCATTGGCTGTCATGGCAATAATCAGTATCTCTTTTGCCTGCGGATGGGAAAGCGCTCGGATTGCCTTAGTCGCATCATAACCATTCATGTTCGGCATCTGCACATCCATTAAAATGGCATCATACGTTCCCGGTTCAGACTCTGAAAATATCTTAACAGCCTGTGCACCGTCTTCCGCCAGATCTACGATAAATCCAACCATGGTAAGTAATTCTTTTGCAATTGCACGGTTGATTTCTATATCATCTGCTACCAGTACATGTTTTCCGGTAAAATCATAATTTTCTGATTTCGCAGACTGATTTACCAGCTTACCATTACTCAATGACATCAATAGATTAAACAAGGTAGACTGGAATACCGGTTTGTCAATGCATACATCCACGCCTACTTCTTCAGCCTCTTCAGAAATTTCATTGGTATCATACGCTGATACAATCATCACAACGGTACTTTCCGACTGTGATTGCCTGATTTTCTTTGCTACATCCAGACCGTTCATACCATCCATTTTCCAGTCTGACATACAAATGGTATAAGGATCTTTGTCGTTTCTGGCTTTTGTCATCTTCTCAATGGCAAGCATCGGATCAGACTCACAGTCATGAGCAATTCCGATATGATTTAAAATACCGGACAGGTAATCCAGATTTTCCTTATCATCATCTACTACCATGACTCTCATGGCGTTGATGTTATCAGTATTTCCTTTCATCTGATTTTCAGCAATGTCAAAAGGAATATTAAGAGTAAAGGTTGTACCCTGTCCGGCATGGCTGTCTACCTGGATCTCACCATGCATCAGTTCCACCAGATTCTTGGATATGGATAAACCAAGCCCGGAACCGCCATGTTCTTTTGCGGTTAAAGCAGTCTCCTGTTCAAAAGGCTTGAAGATACGATTCATATATTCTTCGCTCATACCGCATCCGGTATCCTGTACCACAATCTGCAGCATCAGATGTTTTTCATCTTTCATTTCTTCTGCCATTTTAAAGGTAATATTGCCACCCGGCTCTGTGAATTTTAAGGCATTGGACAGCAGATTCAAAATGATCTGCTGCAATCTCAGCTGATCCCCCACCAAGAATTCCGTCATAACGTTATTCATTCTGGCATCAAACTGGATACCTTTTGTTTTGCACTGTGCAAAATATAATGTAGTCACAGTCGCCACGATTTCTTTTACATCAAAATCTGCATGTGCGATTTTAATCTTTTCACTTTCAATTGCTGACATATCCAGCACATCATTGATCAGACTCAGTAAATGCTTAGAGGATATTAGTATCTGCTTTAAATATTCTTCAACTTTACCCGGTTTTTTTATATTACTCCGTGCCAATGTTGTTTCACCAATAATGGCGTTCATTGGTGTTCGGATCTCATGGGACATACGTGCCAGGAAATCGCTCTTTGCCCGGTTTGCCTTTTCCGCCTGAAGTACTGCTATCGACAATTGTTCATTTTTATCCTCCAGCTGCTGATTAGTATCTCCAATCAAATGAAGCTTCCGGTTACGATTCACAATATAAACAGCGCTGATCAGTACCACCAAAAATGCCAGTACGCCAATCACGGCAAGTAGAATTCTGTATTTGTAACAAATCTCACCGGTGCTTAACTGATAAGGCATGGCTGTCGTATATTTGATAATGCACTGCTGTATCTCCTGGTCACTGATCTGCTTAATCGCTTTATCAATGATAGAAAGTATCATGTCACTATCCAGTTCTTCATTTGAAAACATATTCATCAAACTAAATTTCTGAAAGTATCCGGAATTCGGCACAGTTTCCAGCGCTTCAAAAATCGGTTTATTAAGCTGATAATCTGCTATGTATTGATTTTGTAAAGTGCAGTCCGCTTCGCCTTTTGCAACTGCCTTAAAGCACGCTTCCACCGAGTCATAATTTATCTGTTGATACCCTGGGAATGTATCAGCGATCAGTTCCTTCAGATTATCTGATCCTGTGGAAATTGCCATAGTCTGTCCACTATTTTCTTCCGGGATAAATCCTTTTTTACAAACAAGAACCGCCTGGGTCTCCATATAGCTGTTACTTATATATGCACCATATTTTTCCTGATTAAAGCTATTATTTCTCACTCCGGACATCAAATCAATTTGATCAGTTGCAAGAGATTCCGCATTTGTTTCTTCTACGCTAACGGGCACATAGGAAAACTTTAATCCGCTGTACTTGCTGATACTATCTAAAAAATCCATCGTGATACCGGTCAGTTCTCCGGTTTCAGGATCCAGATACGATCCTCTTTTATAGCAATTTTCAAAACCGGAAGTTCTTCTATGTAGTCCAATTCTTCTTTAGAATATGGATCATCCCTATAGATTGGGAAATATTTATCAATTAAATCAGTCTGAAAATTAGGATCCTCTATTTCAATCTGATCCAGCGCATTGTTTAATTCCTCGCCCATCGCTGTATCAGTCTTTCTGAAGATATAGTAATAAGGAGCATTTCCTGCTTTTCCGATCAGCTTCATATCACTGCCTGCACGCATAATGTTATGAATTCCGGCATCTATTTCACCATTTCTCAAAGCTTCAAATAAAGCGGTGCTACTGTCTTAAAGTGTAATGTCTGCTTTAAATCCATGATTCTTTGCATAAGTTTCCAATAGTCCCACATACGAGGTGTTTTTCTCCGCACCCCATTTCAAATTGGAAAAGTGTTCGAAATCCTCATAAATCAGATCATCTCTGTCCGCCATGGCCAGTAATGCACCATAATCCTTGCCAATCTGATTACTAAAGCCATATTCTACCACTCGCTCCGGACTCATCTGCGCAGGTGCCAGCAAATCGATTACACCGTGATCCAGCATATACATGGCATCAGACCAGTTATCTGCTTTCACATACTCATATTTCCAGCCGGTAATATCCGCAATCTTATTCAGATAATCTACATCATAGCCCACGCATTCCCCATCGTCTCTAAAGGAATGAAAACCTTCCATTTCATAGACGCCGACTTTGACACGTCTGCCGTTTCCTGCTGCCATGACCTGCGTCGGATAGATAGCAATCAATGCTATCCAACCGGCGAGCATGATACTTCCTGTCAATATAAATATGGCTTTCAGCCAAAAACAAAACCAATTGGTTTTTCCGGTCTGTCTCATTCTGTTCTGCCTTCTTTCTTATGTATATAATAAAATAGTATCATACTTTTTTATTCTTCGATATTTTTTTCAAAAAAAATCCCACAAACAAATTGTCTGTGGGATTTCTGTATACATAAATAAATAATTATCTCTTTGAGAACTGTGGAGCGCGACGAGCTGCTTTGAGACCGTATTTCTTTCTTTCCTTCATTCTTGGATCTCTGGTTAAATAACCTGCCTTCTTTAAGATAGGTCTGTAATCAGCATCTGCCTGAAGTAATGCTCTTGCGATACCGTGTCTTACGGCACCAGCCTGGCCTGTTGTTCCGCCACCTTTTACAGTAACGTTAACGTCCATTTTCTCTACATTATCGGTTGCTGTCAGAGGCTGACGAACGATAACCTTTAATGTCTCTAATCCGAAATATTCATCAATAGGTCTTTTATTGATAGTGATAACACCTGTTCCAGCTGATAAATAAACTCTGGCGATGGATTTCTTTCTTCTGCCTGTTCCGTAGTACTTTGCTGCTGCTTTAGCCATTTTAATTTCTCCCTTCTGTTACCTAATTAAAATGTTAATACTTCAGGTTTCTGAGCTGCATGATCATGCTCAGCGCCTGCGTATACATGAAGTTTTGTGAACATCTGACGTCCTAAAGGTCCTTTTGGAAGCATGCCTTTAACAGCAAGTTCAATTACTTCTTCAGGTTTCTTAGCCAGTTTTTCTCTTAAGGTAGCTTCTTTCATACCACCTACATAGTCAGAATGATGATAATAAACCTTCTGATCTAATTTCTTACCTGTAACGGTGATCTTCTCAGCATTGATAACGATTACATTATCTCCGCAATCCATATGAGGTGTGAAGATCGGTTTCTTCTTTCCTCTTAAAACGTTAGCTACTTCTGAAGCTAAACGTCCAAGTGTCATATCAGTAGCGTCTACTACATACCATTTTCTATCGATTGTAGCTGGGCTAGCCATAAATGTTTTCATGATATTACCTCCATCATACTTTATCCAAATTAACGATGTCGCGTTTCGCCTACGTCTCATAGTGCAGATGTCCGGCCACACCAAAAACTTACGAAACTCTTGTGTCTATCTATATTTATCCATATCACTCCGGGGCTTTGGAGGGATACGATCAAATACCGCCACAGTTGTATATTCTACTATAAGAAAATTTATGTGTCAACTGTTTTCACTTTATTTCATCCAGGAATTCATATTTTACCAAAGTAAGACCACATGCCGGCGCTGTAGGACCTGCTGCCTGCCTGTCCCTTGCCGCTAAAATCTCCAGCATAGCCTCCGGTTCTTTTCTGCAGGCACCCACTTCCATAAGCGTTCCCGCCAGGATTCTTACCATATTATATAAGAAACCATTTCCGATTACTCTGATGATCAGATCTGCTCCGTTTTGTTCCACCTGTATATCATAAATAGTTCTCACCGTAGTCTCTGCCTGGGTTGCCGGAGAGCAAAAACTTTTGAAGTCATGTTCTCCCACCAGATAAGGGACTGCCTCCTGCATACGGGAAACAGTAAGCTTTTGATAAGTAAAATAAGTATATAATCTTTTCATTGGCAGGGGAAACTCCGCATTATAAATATGATACTCGTAAGTCTTCCTGCTATTACAATGCCTCGGATGAAAATCAGGAGAGACCTCTTCTGATTTTTGTACCCTGATATCTTCCGGCAGCCGCTGATTTAAAGCATAAGAAAATTTTCCGCCGGGGATTCTGCTGTCTGTATCAAAAACAGCGACATTCCCCAAAGCATGAACCCCTGAATCCGTTCGACTGGCTCCGATCACCTGTATATTTTCCTGTAATAATTCAGTCAGACATCTGTTCAGTTCCCCCTCAATGGTAATTCCATTAGGCTGAACCTGCCAACCGTTATAGTGTGTTCCGTCATAAGCCACAGTAAGCCTGATCCTTCTCATACCAGTACCAGTATCCTTCCAACCACAGCACAGGCAATCATATAAACAACTACCAGTATCAATGCATACACATCCTGTTTATGGTACGCCAAAGGTTTCATCTTCGTTCTGTGTTCTCCACCCCGATAACATCTGGCTTCCATCGCCATTGCAAGATCATTGGCACGGCGAAATGCCGATATGAATAACGGTACCAGTAAAGGCACAAGACTCTTTATCTTTTTAATCAGATTTCCGCTTTCAAAATCTGCTCCCCTTGCAATCTGCGCTTTCATGATTTTATCAGTCTCTTCCAATAATATAGGAATAAATCGAAGAGCAATAGACATCATCATGGAAATTTCATGTACCGGTACCTTTATTTTCTTTAAAGGTCCCAGTAAACTTTCCAATCCATCCGTCAGATTATTAGGTGTTGTAGTAAGTGTCATCAAAGATGTTCCTACAATCAAAAGTGCGAGTCTTGCTGCCATAAAAGCTGCTGTTCTGATCCCCTGCCAGGTAATGTTGATAATCCAGAAGGAAATTGCTGTATCACCCGGTGTTAATACCAGATTAAAGAATACTGTGATCAATAACAACATAAAAATAGCTTTCATTCCCTTTAAAATAAATTTCAACGGAACTTGGGATATCTTAATAACAGTTCCCAGGAAAACAAGAACTACGATGTAACCTATAAAGTTTTTCATTAAAAACAGGGAAACAATATACAGCATTGTACTGATCAGCTTCGTTCTCGGATCCAGATGATGAATAGGTGACTCTGCCTGATAATATTGTCCCAGTGTAATATCTCGAATCATGTATTTGTCCTGACTTTTTTAATTTTTTAAAACACGCAGGATTTCATCCCTTGCTTCTTCTACAGTACTCACATCTGTATTAACCGACAGCCCGCGTTCCTGTAAAGCATGCATAATATAAGTTACCTGTGGTGCTGCAAGTCCAACTTCTTCCAACTCTTTAAAATGACGGAAAACCTTCATCGGTTCATCATCATACATAACGCTACCGTGGTTCATCACAATAATACGATCTGCATATTTTGCCACATCTTCCATACTATGCGATACTAATACTACTGTTATACCCGTTTCATTTTTAAGTTTCGCTATTTGATCCAGGATTTCATCCCGGCCTTTGGGATCCAGACCTGCAGTTGGCTCATCCAATACCAGTATCTCCGGTTTCATTGCCAGAACACCTGCAATAGCTACTCTTCTTTTCTGTCCTCCTGATAATTCAAAAGGAGACTGGTAAAAGAATTCATCCTCTAAACCAACCAGTTTTAATGCTGCATAAGCCCTTAGCTGCACTTCCTTTTGAGAAAGTCCCAGATTCTTTGGTCCGAAGCACACATCCGAAAACACATCGACCTCAAACAGCTGGTGTTCTGGATACTGAAAGACCAGTCCGACTTTGGATCTAAGTTCCTTTTTATTAAAATCATCATCACTGATATCTTTTCCATTATAGTAAATAGTACCACTGGAAGGCTTGATCAAGCCGTTTAAATGCTGTACCAGTGTAGATTTGCCAGATCCTGTATGACCAATCAATCCGATAAACTGTCCATCCGGTATTACAAGATTAATATCCTGCAACGCTTTTACTTCCTGATTTGTATCAGCTCCATATATACAATTCACGTGATCTAGAATAATCGACATTTATTTTCCCATTCTTTTAGACTTTATTTTGATAAGTTTAATGCCCCCAGAAGCTCCTCGGTGGTCAATATACCATCCGGCAGTTCTACTCCTGCCTTCTTTAATTCATAGGCCAGCAAGGTCACTTGCGGTACGTCCAGACGTAATGCTTTCAGTTCCTCTACCCGTGAAAAAATTTCCCTGGGCGTTCCCTCCATGGCAACATGTCCCTTATCCATGACAAAAACCTTATTTGCATGAATGATTTCTTCCATGTAATGAGTGATCAGTATAACAGTTACACCCTCTACATCATTCAAAGCACGAACTGCACGGATAACTTCTTTCCTGCCGCTCGGATCCAACATTGCTGTCGGCTCATCCAGAATAATGCATTTTGGATGCATGGCTATCACACCTGCAATGGATACACGCTGTTTTTGTCCACCGGAAAGTTTATTAGGTGAATGTTTTCGAAACTCATACATGCCAACGGCTTTCAGACTTTCTTCTACACGATCCCATATTTCTTTCGTGGGAATCCCCATGTTCTCAGGACCGAAACCTACATCTTCTTCCACGATCTGACCAATGATCTGGTTATCCGGATTCTGAAAAACCATTCCTGCTTTCTGTCTGATGTCCCATAAGTATTCTTCATCTGTTGTATCCTGTCCGTCTACCCAGATAGTACCCTCTGTAGGATACAGAATCGCATTCATATGCTTTGCCAGTGTAGATTTTCCTGAACCGTTAGAACCAAGAATCGCAGCAAAATCCCCCGGCTTAATGTCCAGAGAAACCTCATCCACTGCTTTTGTAATACCTTCTACATTACCTTCTTCGTCACGCCTGATATATTCAAATGTGAGTTTATCTGTTTTTATAATTCCCATTGCTCTCACTTCCAGTGCAAATATCTTTACTTAACCTTTGCTCATATTGACTTATTTTACTAAATTCCCTACATAATTACAAGGAATATCAGCTTTCCTAAATATAAATTGAATATAAATATTATTGTGAGCTGTTCTTAATTGTGGCATAATCATTGTATTGTCAGCAAGTTTTTCTACTGACAAATTAAAACAACTGTAATTTTTATTATAGTATGCTCAAGAAAGGGTTGTATAATATGAAACAATACGGTAAACCTGCTCTTCTGCTAATCGGACTTGTTATTATCTGTGGTGTTATGGCACGCTCACTTTCCAATGCCGAAACACTGGCTGACTATGCCAGAGAAAGAGCTGAAACAGACACTTTAGAAACTGATGATGCTACAGAAACCATCAGTACTGTGGAAACTGACTCAACTGTAGAATCCGGCAGTACTACGGAAACTTGTGAGACATTAACAGAAACCGCATCATGGGAGGACGAAATGCAGGCAGCAAGAACCACTTATCAAAATGGATTTTATTATGAACCCATTCCCGATTATATAAAAGAACGTATTACCGGTGTTTCCTATCCCGACAATTCGAATACCGCACAAATTTCATATGATGATCTCAGATACGTTTCTGTACAATATTTTAATTTTAATGATAAAACCAAGTCCGGCGAATTGATATGTAACAAGGCAATTGCCCAGGATCTGGTTGAAATCTTTTACGAACTTTACCAGAACAATTATCAGATAGAAAAAATCCGTCTCGTGGATGAATACAATGGAGATGATGAATTATCCATGAAAGATAATAATACCTCCTGTTTTAATTATCGTATGTCAACAGGCTCCACCAGTCTTTCCATGCACGCAAGAGGGCTTGCTATTGATATCAATCCATTCTTTAATCCTTACGTGGCATACAACCAGGACGGTACCGAAACTATTGCGCCTGCCGGCAGTGAATATTATGCAGATCGCTCTAAGGAGTTTGCATTTAAAATCACTTCTGATGATCTATGTTATCGATTATTTAAGGAGCACGGATTTACCTGGGGCGGAGATTGGAATTCAAAGAAGGATTACCAGCATTTTCAGAAGCAAATTGATTGAACTGTAGTTTAAAGGAATAAAGATTGATGTAAAGGGACGGTTCAGCCGTGTATCATATGCTCACAAGCCCGTTTTCACTACGGTAAACACGTAGCTGTACATAAGTTCGCACAAGACGCGAACTAAGTACAGACGCGTTTACAGTGCTTGTTCGCATACGATACACGGCTGAACCTCGTTTTACGGCAATATTTATTTCCTTCAAGCTACAGTTTGTGGTGCCCGGTGGTGCGACCCCAGTTACGCCAAGTGAATAATTGCGATAGTTTGGTCTTGGCTACAGACCGGGTCAACTGCAGATTAACAACTTGAAAAGGATAATGAATGTAACGAACAGACAATGGTGCGGGTGTGTATTCTTCTATTGCCTGAGCACACGTATTAGAGCCGCTAATCATTCCAGTTGTAACCCAGCTATTCCGGGCATGGATGCCAAAGCCATAAATGGCTTGAAAGGCCCCTCAGAGCCAGGATGGCGATTGGGGCCGTTAGCGTTAAAAGGCAAGTATCTTCATGGAATGATGTAGCGAGTCTTATACGTGTAAACGGCAATGGAAGGATACACACCCACACCATTGCCGTCTCATTATAAACATTATTTTTTAAGTTGCTAACCTACAGTTTAAACTAATTCAATCATAACTTCCATAGCGCCATCACCCTTACGCTGACCAATCTTAACGATTCTGGTGTAACCACCTTTACGATCTGCGTACTTAGGAGCGATTTCTTCAAACATCTTAGTTGTCATGTCAACTTCTTTGGTGTTTTTCTTCTTACCAGCTGCTGCTGAAGGTACTTCTGTTACAGTATAGAGAACTTTACCCATCTGTCTTCTGGCATGTAATCTGGAAGCAGAATCTTTTTTGATCTCTTTCTGAACTTCATCAAATACGGTTACGGTCTTGCCGTTTTCTTCTTTGATGACTTTACCATTAGCATCACGATGGCTGTCATGAAGAACCTTACCGGTTTCACGATCAACGATCTGTTTTACTCTATTACCATCTTTATCTTTACGAGGAACCTTTACAGTAACAGTTTCAGTAGTGAAATTGTCTTTTTCTCTTACAGCTAAAGTGATAAGCTTTTCAGCGATTTTCTGTACTTCTTCTGCCTTAGCAGCTGTAGTAACGATCTTACCGTTGAATAATAATGCAGTAACCTGGTTTCTAAGTAATGCTTTTCTCTGTGCAGATGTTCTGCCGAGTTTTCTGTATTTTGCCATTTTGTGGCTCCTTTCAAATGAAGCTTACCTCCGGCCATGCTCTTTGGACTTACTTACCGAACGTAAATTAATAGTTCCATTTATGAATTCACAAAGAATGCGCTCTTCGGACTTATCCTCTCTGCGTTCCACACTAAATATGTTATAACGAAAAATTTATTCTTCGATATCGTTTAACTGAAGACCAAGCTCTTTTAACTTAATCAGAACTTCATCCAGAGACTTACGACCAAGGTTACGAACCTTCATCATGTCTTCCGGTGTCTTATTTGTTAATTCTTCAACTGTATTGATACCAGCTCTCTTTAAGCAGTTATAGGAACGAACAGATAATTCTAATTCATCAATGCTCATTTCCAGAACTTTTTCTTTTTCATCGTCTTCTTTTTCAATCATGACTTCAGCAATCTTGGCATTTTCAGAAAGATCGATGAACAGGCTTAAATGCTCACTAAGTACCTTTGCAGCAAGGCTGACAGCCTCATCCGGCTCTAATGTTCCATTGGTATATACATCTAAAGTCAGTTTATCAAAATCTGTAATCTGACCAACTCGGGTATTTTCAATAGTTACATTTACTCTCTCTACTGGTGTGTAGATAGAATCAATGGCAATTACACCGATTGGAAGGTCATCATTTTTGTTCTTATCAGCGCTTACATAACCTCTTCCCTTGGTAATAGTAAGTTCAATAAATAATTTATAATCCTTACCACCACTTAAGGTAGCGATTACCTGATCCGGATTTAAGATTTCAATATCCTGATCACACTGAATATCGGAAGCTTTTACAACACCTTCTCCTTCATACTCAATGTATGCTGTTTTTGGTGCATTCGCATCACTGTTATTACGAATAGCAAGACTCTTGATATTCATAATGATCTCAGAAACATCTTCCTTTACGCCAGGGATGGAACTAAACTCGTGTAAAACGCCCTCGATCTTGATCTGGCTTACTGCTGCTCCCGGTAAAGAAGAAAGCATAATTCTTCTTAAGGAGTTACCAAGTGTAATACCATAACCTCTTTCCAATGGCTCCACGATGAACTTGCCATACTTCTTATCTTCAGAGATTTCTGCAACCTCAATATTAGGTCTCTCAAAATCAAACACTGCAAATACCCTCCTTTACAAATGTTAACTAAGTCATTATTTGGAGTACAACTCGACGATAAGCATCTCATTTACAGGAATGTCGATCTGTTCTCTGCTAGGAAGCGCTTTTACAGTTCCTTTTAAAGCTTCACTGTCTACATCAAGCCATTCTGGAATTAATCTGCCACCTGTTACTTCAATAATATCTTTGTATCTCTGTAAAGATTTGGATTTTTCTCTGATTTCAATAACATCGCCAGCTTTTACAAGATAAGATGGAATGTTAACTACCTTACCGTTTACTGCTACATGCTTATGTCCAACAACCTGTCTAGCTTCTCTTCTGGTTCTTGCAAATCCCATACGGAAGATGATGCTGTCAAGTCTGCTTTCCAGGATGATCATCAGGTTTTCACCAGTCTGACCTTTCATTCTATCAGCTCTTCTGTAGTAGTTTCTGAAAGGCTTCTCTAATACGCCATAGATAAACTTAGCTTTCTGTTTTTCTCTTAACTGAAGACCATACTCACTAACCTTTTTGCCACCCTTAGGTGCTCTGTTAGACTTTTTGTCATAGCCTAAATATCCTGGCTCTAAGCCAAGTGCTCTACATTTTTTTAATACTGGAACTTTATTAACTGCCATTTTTTGTTTTCCTTTCTTATAAGAAGCAATTGTTTTCGTCATAGCGAAAACAAATTATGCTTGAATGTGCAGCAGATCATCTTGATCTGTCGGTTGTTTACAATACGAATTTACGCAGTATAATACCACGTTAACCTACGCCAGTATAAACTGGCGTAGGTCGTATTTTCATCCAACATTAACGGAATTCGGAATTAAACTCTACGACGCTTAGGTGGGCGACATCCATTGTGAGGTACTGGGGTAACATCAGTAATACTGGTTACTTCAAGTCCACATGCAGAGAGTGCACGGATTGCTGCTTCACGACCTGAACCAGGTCCTTTTACCATAACATCAACAGATTTTAAACCATGTAACAAAGCTGCCTTTGTTGCTGTTTCAGCTGCCATCTGTGCTGCATATGGAGTAGATTTCCTTGAACCTCTAAAACCAAGACCACCAGCACTTGCCCAGCTAAGAGCATTTCCTTCAGTATCTGTCAAAGTAACAATTGTATTGTTAAAAGATGACTGAATATGTGCCTGTCCACGTTCAACGTTTTTCTTTACGCGCTTCTTTGTAACTTTCTTTGCGCCTGCTTTTTTGTTTGGTGCCATTTAAACTAACCTACTTTCTCATATAATCAACATTATTAATAGTTGCCAGTGCCTTATTTCTTCTTATTTGCTACTGTACGCTGAAGAGAACGTCATGCGCTAATTATTATTTTTTCTTGTTAGCAACAGTTCTCTTTGGACCCTTGCGAGTTCTTGCGTTTGTCTTTGTCTTCTGACCACGAACTGGAAGTCCTTTTCTGTGACGGATACCACGATAGCAGCCGATTTCCTGTAATCTCTTAATGTTAAGAGCAGTATCTCTTCTTAAATCACCTTCTACCATGTAACCAGCATCAATTACTTCACCAATTCTCTTAACTTCATCATCAGTTAATTCTCTACAACGAGTGTCTGGATTAACTTTTGCTTCTGCTAAGATTTTTGTTGCGCTTACCCTTCCAATACCATAGATATAGGTTAAACCTATTTCTACTCGTTTTTCTCTAGGTAAGTCTATGCCTGCGATACGAGCCATTTTACGTTTTCCTCCATTATTCTTTCTACGCAATAATTTTTGCGTCTCTCATCCTGCTCTTTGGCTGGATGTGCGTCTGCGATGCAGATGCAGTTACTAATTGACTGAGGTGAATACCTTTTCTTGATAAACACCCAACCGGAACTCAAATCCGATCTTTCCGACCCATTTAACAACTTTCGTTGTCGGTATCAAAAAGTAATTTCCCGTAGGCTCTCTACGTTCAATTATGTCAACACATTTCGATCAGCGTCAAACAACGGATAGCACGATTTACGTACCATCCTGATGCTTTATTAACCCTGTACCTGTTTGTGTTTTGGATTCTCACAGATAACTCTGACTTTTCCTTTTCTCTTAATAACTTTGCACTTCTCGCAAATCGGTTTTACTGATGATCTAACCTTCATGTTAAACCCTCCTTTCAAAAAGACCGTTTTACATTATAACACGCTACTGCTATGTTAGCAAGTACCGCTTCCAAATTTTCTTTCGAAAATTTAAAACAAATTTTACACCGTTTTGCCGGCTTTTCATGGGCAATCTGCTTATTTGTCTCTCCAGATGATTCTGCCCTTGCTCAGATCGTATGGAGACAATTCTAATGTTACTTTATCTCCCGGTAAGATACGAATAAAGTTCTGTCTTAACTTACCACTAATATGTGCCAATACCTTATGTCCATTTTCCAGTTCTACCTGAAACATGGTGTTTGGTAATTTCTCGATTACAGTTCCTTCAATTTCAATTACATCAGCTTTAGACATTTTCCATTACCTCCTGGACTATCTTTCTTATTTCTTCATTATTCAAAGGTTGCTTGGTTACAAGTTGTTCTTTTATGGTCTGGTTTCCATATTTTAGAATGGGCTGTATATGTTTTCTGTTCTTTTTTTTGGGGTTCTCACAAGTTCTGTGAAATCCGTCAATCAAATAAACATATTCGCTTTCTTCATTTATTATGAGATATATTTTGCCTTTATCGTGGCCTGCTTTAACCTTAGCGAAGCTTCCTATCATCATAATCTCCGTTTCCTTAATAAAGTGTCAAAATTTCCGGCTCTCCATCAGTGATCAGAACAGTGTTCTCATAATGTGCTGACAAAGATCCGTCTCTGGAAACAACTGTCCAGTCATCATCCAGCCACTCTACCTCGGCAGTTCCCATATTGATCATGGGTTCAATTGCCAGTGTCATACCCGGCTCTAATCGGATGCCACGTTTTTTCTGTGCAAAATTTGGTATCTGTGGATCCTCGTGTAAATGAGTTCCAATACCATGTCCTACCAAATCCCTGACAATTCCATATCCGAAACCGGAAACATAGGCATCGATTGCACCTGAAATATCGTACAGATGATTTCCCGCCTTTGCCATCTTGATGCCTTCAAAAAAGCTTTGTTTGGTAACATCAATCAGTTTTTGCGCTTCTGGCTTAATCTTTCCCACTGCGTGGGTTCTGGCAGCATCTGAGTGATACCCTTTGTAGATCAGGCCAGCATCAAAACTTACGATGTCACCCTCCTCTAAGTATCTTGTATCTGATGGGATACCATGTACTACTTCATCATTTACAGAGACACAAATGGATGCCGGATAACCATTATAATTTTTAAAATTAGGAATACATCCCATATCCCGGATCAGCTTTTCTCCAAGCCTGTCAATATCTAAAGTTGTGATACCAGGTTTTACAGCATACTCAAGTTCCTGATGTACTTTTGCAAGTAATCTGCAGGATTCCCGCATAAGCTCTATTTCTCTAGCTGATTTTATTGTCACTGCCATTTGCTCAACCTAATTTAACCCAATATGGAAACGATAGCAGCAAATACATCGTTCATATCTACAGTACCATCAACAGTCTTTAAAACACCCTTCTTGGTATAGAAGTCAATCAAAGGCTGTGTCTGCTCATGGTAAACAGACAAACGATTCTTTACAGTTTCCGGTTTATCATCATCCCTTAAAACAAGTTCAGCACCACATCTGTCACAGATGCCTTCTTTTTTTGGTGGGACATGTACAATATGATAAGTTGCACCACAGGCCAGACAAGCACGTCTGCCACCCATTCTGTTAATGATGTTTTCATCCGGAACATCTACATCGATAGCATAGTCAATTTTATCTCCAAGCTCTGTTAACGCTTTATCAAGCACTTCTGCCTGCGGAATGGTTCTTGGAAAGCCATCCAGGACATAACCATTCTTACAATCTTCCTGTGCTACACGATCTAACAGGATCTTAACAGTCAGTTCGTCAGGTACCAAAAGCCCCTGATCCATATATTTCTTTGCTTCTTTTCCCAGTTCTGTGCCATTTTTGATATTGGCACGGAAAATATCACCAGTGGATACGTGTGGAACTTTATATTTATCTGCTATCATTTTAGCCTGCGTACCTTTACCGGCACCAGGTGCACCTAACATAATAATTTTCATTTTTAGTCTCCGTCCTTTTTCCATAACGCAAAAAACGAGCAAGTCTTTGACAGACCACTCGTAAAACCAAGTTGCATTTATCCAATCCAGGGCCGGCTGACAATTTTTATAAAAAAAACTGTAGCCAGCTGCCTGTATTGGTTTGTTTTACAATTAATCGTCTAAGAATCCTTTGTAGTTGAATGTAGCCATCTGCGTTTCAACCTGTTTTAAGGTTTCCAAAATAACACTGACGATAATGATCAAGCTGGTTCCACCAAAGGAAACACTTGCGTTAAACACTCCATTAAAGAAGTAAGGAATAATACCAATAAGGGTAAGTCCTACTGCTCCAATAAAGATAATGTAATTCAAAATGCCTGCGAGATACTCACTGGTCGGCTTACCAGGTCTGATACCCGGGATAAATCCGCCTGCCCGTTTCATATTCTCGGCAACTTCCAATGGATTAAAAGTAATGGATGTATAGAAATATGCAAAGAAAATAACCAATGCAATATAGATTACCAAACCAATGGAATATACTAACTGGGTAGGATCACACCAGTTTGAAGAATTCAATGCTCTTAATACCTTTGCTCCAAATCCACTTCCCTGAATTCCAAATAAGGAACAGATGATAAGTGGAAACTGTAAAATAGACTGTGCAAAGATAATTGGAATAACACCGGCTGTATTAATCTTTAACGGAATGTTTGAAGACTGTCCGCCTACGGATCTTCTACCACGAACTTTCTGTGCGTATTCTACCGGAATTCTGCGGATACCATCATTTAAGATGATAACCATGATAATCAGTGCAAGAATAATTGCAATGATGATTGCTGCTGCAACAACGCCGACAGCAATTGGTTTGCCTAACACGAACTGCTGGAACAAACTCGCGATATCCTGCGGCATACGGGAAATAATATTAATAACCAGGACAATGGAAATACCATTGCCTACACCATTTTCTGTAATCTGCTCACCAATCCACATAAGGAATGCACTACCTGCTGTTAAAGCAACAATGACCGTAATAACGTTCAATGCATTGTAGTTTTCCAGCAAACCCTGTCGACCAAAGCCGATTGCCATTGCTGCTGATTCGATAATAGAAAGAGCAACTGTTACATATCTTGTAATAGAAGCGATTTTCTTTCTACCATCCTCGCCATCCCTCTGCATTTCTTCCAGCTTAGGAATAGCAATTGTCAACAGCTGCATGATAATGGATGATGTGATATACGGAGTAATGTTCAAAGCCAGGATAGACATGTTCAAAAAGGATCCACCTGTGAACGCATCAAAAAAGTTAAATGCGTCTCCAGTCTGGGCTGCAAACCAGTTTGCGAAATATGCTCTGTTTACACCTGGCACTGGAAGCTGTGATCCGAGACGGATCACAACTAACATTGCAAATGTAAAGAAGATTTTCTTTCTTAAGTCCTTAATCTTGAATGCGTTCCTGAGAGTTGTAAACATTACATCACCTCTGCTGTTCCACCAAGAGCCTCAATTTTTTCTTTTGCAGATGCACTGTATGCATTTACTTTAACATTGAGTTTTTTGGTAAGTTCTCCGTTTCCAAGGATCTTAACGCCATCTTTAGGATTCTTTACGATTCCACTCTCTAATAACAGATCAACTGTTACCTCTGTACCATTTTCGAATACTTCCAGAGCGCTTACATTGATTCCAACAATAGTCTTGGAATTTCTGTTAGTAAAGCCTCTCTTAGGGATTCTTCTGTATAATGGCATCTGACCACCTTCGAAACCTGGTCTTGGTGCTCCTGAACGAGCTTTCTGACCTTTATGTCCCTTACCGGCTGTTTTTCCATTTCCTGAACCGTGTCCACGACCTCTTCTAAAATTATCACTATGTGTAGAACCTTCTGCAGGTCTTAAGTTTGATAATTCCATGCTGACACCTCCTTATCTTATTATTTATGCTTCTTCAACTTTAACTAAGTGATTAACTCGCTGAATCTGACCTCTTGTAGCTGCGTTATCAGGCAGTTCAACTGTCTGATGCATCTTTCTTAAGCCCATAGCTGCTACGGTAGCTTTCTGCTTTGGTACAGCTCCAATAGGAGATTTCACTAAAGTAATCTTTAATGTGTTAGCCATTGTCTTTTTCTCCTTTCAATGATCGAATTAAGCCAAGATTTCGTCTACTGATTTGCCACGGTTCTTAGCTACTTCTTCTGGAGTCTTTAACTGGCTTAAGCCTGCGATTGTAGCAAGTACAACATTCTGTTTGTTGTTAGATCCCAAACATTTTGTACGGACATTTTTGATACCTGCAAGTTCACAAACAGTACGAGCAGGACCACCAGCGATAATACCAGTACCTTCAGGAGCTCTCTTTAAGAGAACCTCTGCAGAACCGAATTTACCAATAAAGTCATGTGTAATACTCTTATTATCATCTAATGCAACTTCGATTAAGTTCTTGGTTGCATCTTCTTTACCTTTACGGATAGCGTCAGGAATTTCAACTGACTTACCTAATCCTGCACCAACATGACCATTGTTGTCACCAACTACTACTAAAGCTGTGAAACGCATGTTACGTCCACCTTTAACAACCTTAGTAACTCGTTTGATGGAAACAACTTTTTCATTGATCTCCATATTGGTTGTATCTATGATTGTATGTCTCATGTGACGTTCTCCCTTCCTAGAATTCCAAGCCAGCTTCTCTGGCTGCATCAGCTAATGCTGAAATTTTACCCTGGTATATAAAGCCGCCTCTATCAAAAACAACTGCCTTGATACCTTTTTCCATTGCTCTCTTAGCAATGATGGTTCCTAAATATGCTGCTGCATCAACGTTATTTGTCTTCTCTACTTCAGCCTTTACTTCTTTTTCAAGAGTAGATGCTGCGACTAAAGTTTTGCCGACTGTATCGTCAATAATTTGAGCATACATATGATTATTACTTCTGAACACTGCAAGACGTGGTCTTTCAGCGGTGCCGCTAAAACGGTTACGCTGTCTGCTGTGCTTATTTACACGTACTTCTGATCTAGATTTCTTACTAACCATTTTTTACACTCTCCTTATCTCTTATTTCTTACCAGTCTTACCAACTTTACGTCTGATGGTTTCATCAACATACTTAATACCTTTGCCCTTGTAAGGTTCAGGTCTTCTCTTGTCTCTGATTTCAGCTGCGAATTGGCCAACTTTTTCTTTATCAATACCCTTAACAATAATAAGGTTCTGACCATCCAGAACAGTTTCAATACCTTCTGGATCTGTCATTTCAACTGGATGAGAATATCCTAAGTTCAGAGTTAAAACTTTACCAGCTTTAGATGCTCTGTAACCTACACCGTTAACTTCCAGTTTCTTTTCGAAACCATCAGTTACACCAACAACCATGTTGTGGATCAGTGTTCTGGTCAAACCATGTAAGGATTTCATTTTCTTTAAATCATTTGGTCTGGAAACAGTAAGTTCTGCTCCTTCGATCTTCAGTTCCATTTCAGATGGTAATACTCTTTCCATGGTTCCTTTAGGACCTTTAACGGTCACTTTGTTATTTTCTGCAATTTCCACTGTAACGCCAGCTGGAATTGCGATTGGCATTCTACCTATACGTGACATGCCCGTACCTCCTATAATTTCTATGGGACTAAATATTAATAGTTACTGCGATTGGCATTTTGCTCTGCAAGAGCAAAATTTAATGAAGATTTCATCGAAATCTTCTATGATTACCAAACGAATGCTAATACTTCGCCGCCAACCTGCAGCTGTCTAGCTGTTTTGTCAGTTACAACGCCCTGGTTTGTAGAAATGATTGCAATTCCTAAACCACCAAGAACTTTTGGAAGATCTTCTCTACCAGCATAGACACGAAGTCCTGGCTTAGAGATTCTCTTAATACCGGAAATGATCTTGTCATTCTTATCCATACCGTATTTTAAGGTAATGTGGATAGTCTTGAAACTTCCTTCATCAACGATATCGAATTTCTTAATATATCCTTCGTCTAAAAGGATCTGCGCGATTGCTAACTTCATTTTAGATGATGGAACATCTACTGTATCATGTTTTGCAGTATTTGCATTACGGATTCTTGTAAGCATATCTGCAATTGGATCGCTCATTGTCATGATTTTGCCTCCTTATTGATTATCTATTACGCACTCTCAGATTTTTGGAGCACCTGTGCGAATGCCATTGCATCCCGCATCAGGTCTTGCTCTTTTAAATCTTACCAACTTGCTTTTTTAACACCTGGGATCTGACCTTTATATGCCAATTCACGGAAGCAAACTCTGCAAATTCCGTATTTTTTCAACACTGAGTGAGGACGACCACAGATCTTACAACGTGTATAAGCTCTTGTAGAGAACTTAGGTGTACGCTGCTGTTTAATCTTCATTGATGTCTTTGCCATGAATGAAAAACCTCCTTATAATCGAACAGATTACTATTTTGCGAATGGCATATTGAAACATGTCAATAATTCACGGGCTTCTTCGTCTGTCTTTGCTGTTGTTACGATGATAACATCCATACCTCTTACTTTATCAATCTTGTCGTATTCAATTTCAGGGAAGATAACCTGCTCTTTAATACCCAGTGCATAGTTTCCTCTGCCATCAAATGCATTTGGATTAATACCTCTAAAGTCACGTACACGTGGCAGAGCAAGGTTTACAAGACGATCAAGGAATTCGTACATCTTGTCGCCACGAAGAGTAACCTTACAACCAATTGGCATGCCTTCACGGATCTTAAAGTTTGCAATAGCGTTTTTTGCCTTTGTAAGAACTGGTTTCTGACCGGTAATGGTCTCCATTTCCTTTGCAGCTACTTCCAAAACCTTTGCATTATCTTTAGCTTCGCCAACGCCCATGTTAATAACGATCTTAGCGATCTTAGGAACTTCCATGACGTTTTTGTAGCCGAACTTCTTAGTCATCGCTTCCACGATTTCATCATTATACATACTTTTAAGTCTACTACTCATTGCTTAAACGACCTCCTTCCTCTTATTTATCGATTACGTCGCCAGTTGATTTAGCGAAACGTACTTTTTTGTCTCCATCCATCTTGAAGCCTACTCTTGTTGCTTTTCCTTTATGAACGTACATTGCGTTGGAAGCATCAAAAGGAGCTTCTTTCTGAATAATACCACCCTCTTGGTTGGTAGCTGAAGGTTTCTCATGCTTTGTAATCTTGTTGACGCCTTCAACGGTAACTTTACCATTTTTGTGGTCAATTGCGGTTACTTTACCTTCTTTGTCCTTATCCTTACCAGCGATTACTTTAACTGTATCGCCTACTTTAATCTTCATTGTTGACATACTGGCACCTCCTATAATACTTCTGGAGCCAGTGAAACAATTTTCATAAACTGTTTTTCACGAAGCTCTCTTGCTACTGGTCCAAAGATACGAGTTCCTCTTGGAGTGTTATCGTCTTTGATAATAACAGCAGCATTTTCGTCAAATTTGATATAAGAACCGTCTTTACGACGAGCACCTTTTACAGTACGTACAACTACGGCTTTTACAACGTCGCCTTTTTTAACAACGCCACCTGGTGTTGCATCTTTGACAGAAGCAACGATTACATCGCCGATCTGTGCATATCTTCTTGTAGATCCGCCCATAACTCTGATGCAAAGTAATTCTTTGGCACCGGTATTATCAGCAACCTTAAGTCTGGTCTCCTGTTGTACCATGCTAATTCTCCTTCCAATTCGTTATTTAACTTTTTCAACGACTTCAACAAGTCTCCATCTCTTATCTTTAGATAATGGTCTTGTCTCCATAACCTTTACGGTATCACCGATGTTGCATTCATTATTCTCATCATGAGCCTTTAACTTTACAGTTCTCTTAACGATTTTGCTGTAAAGAGGATGCATAACATTATCCTGGATTGCTACAACGATTGTCTTATCCATTTTATTACTTACGACCTTACCGACACGGGTCTTTCTTAAATTTCTTTCTTCCACGATTTTGTCTCCTTTCTAGGTTTCCACCACCGGCCTGTAAACAGGCGAGTGCAACGATGCTTAGTTTTCTTTAGCAATAGCGGTAATAGCAGTCTGAATTCTTGCGATGTTCTTACGAACCTCACGGATTCTTGCTGTATTATCCAGCTGGTTTGTTGCATTCTGGAATCTCAGATTGAAAAGCTCTTTCTTAGCAGAAGTTAATTCATCTGCTAATTCAGCAGCATTCTTTGCTTTTAATTCTTCATAATATTTATTAGTTTTCATCTAATGCACCGCCTTCCAATGTTGCTTTAGAAACGATCTTGCATCTACATGGAAGCTTGTGTGTTGCAAGACGTAATGCTTCTTTGCAGGTCTCATCATCTACACCAGAGATCTCAAATAACACACGGCCCGGTTTAACAACTGCTACCCAGTATTCAAGAGTACCTTTTCCGGAACCCATACGTGTTTCTGCTGGTTTTGCTGTTACTGGTTTATCAGGAAAAATCTTAATCCAAACCTGACCACCACGCTTGATATAACGTGTCATAGCAACACGGGCTGCCTCGATCTGATTTGATTTAATCCAACATGGCTCTAATGCTACGATACCCCAATCACCATAAGTGATCTTATTACCACGGGTAATCTTACCTGCCATAGATCCACGGAACTGTTTACGACGTTTTACTCTTTTTGGCATTAACATAATTATTTATCGCTCCCTTCCTTGGAAGTTGCTCTTGCTTCGGCATTTCCTTTCGTAGGAAGTACTTCGCCCTTATAGATCCAAACCTTGACACCTACTTTGCCATAGGTTGTATCTGCTTCTGCAAATCCATAATCGATATCAGCACGTAATGTCTGAAGTGGAATAGTACCTTCGCTGTAGAACTCTGTACGGGCCATATCAGCACCGCCAAGACGTCCGGAACAACATGTTTTGATACCCATTGCACCAGATTTCATGGTTCTACCCATGCAAGACTTCATTGCTCTTCTGAAAGATACACGGTTCTCTAACTGACCAGCGATATTTTCAGCTACTAACTGAGCATCTTTATCAGGTCTCTTGATTTCTTTGATATCAACGATAACCTTTTTGTCAGTTAATTTAGCAAGCTCATTTTTGGTTACTTCGATTTCTGCGCCACCCTTACCGATGATAACACCAGGCTTAGCGGTGAAGATGATAACCTTTACTCTGTCAGATGCTCTTTCGATCTCGATCTTAGAAACACCGGCAGCAAATAATTTTTTCTTTAAGAATTTTCTAATGTTGTAATCTTCAACTAAGAAGTCGGAGAAATCAGCATCAGCATACCATTTGGAATCCCAGTCTTTAATGACTCCGACTCTTAAGCCATGTGGATTTACTTTCTGTCCCATTACTCTTCCTCCTTATCTTTCATCCAATACTACAGTAATATTGCTCATTCTCTTTTCGATTCTATAAGCTCTACCCTGTGCTCTTGGACGTACTCTCTTCATGATAGGTCCACAGTTTGCATAGCATTCTGCAACATAAAGATTCTCAGCATTCATGCCATTATTGTTTTCAGCGTTTGCTGCTGCTGAATTTACTAATTTTAATACAACGCTAGAAGCATATCTTGGGTTGTATGTTAAGATTGCTCTTGCTGTTTCTACATCTTTGCCTCTGATGGCATCTAATACGAAACATGCTTTCTGGACTGAAACTCTTGCATAAGATAACTTAGCGGAAGGTCTCTTGTCACAATTTGCATTTCTTTCTCTTTTTATTTGGGATCTATGTCCTTTAGCCATTGATGAAGCCTCCTTTCCTATTATCTAACACCGGATTTTTTGTCGTCCTTACCATGACCTCTAAAGGTTCTGGTAGCAACGAATTCGCCAAGTTTATGTCCAACCATATCTTCTGTAACATATACAGGAACATGCTTTCTTCCGTCATGAACTGCAATTGTATGTCCAACAAAGGACGGGAAAATTGTAGAACGACGGGACCAGGTCTTAATAACCTGCTTCTGTCCTGCAGCATTCATAGCATCTACTTTTTTCAGTAAGCTAGCGTCTGCGAAAGGTCCTTTTTTAAGTGATCTTGCCATTGTCTTTCCTCCTTATTTAATCGCGAAGCCATTATTTAATGGCTTTTCCATCACGTCTTCTTACGATCAGCTTGTTAGACTTGTTTTTCTTCTTACGTGTCTTTAAGCCAAGTGCAGGTTTGCCCCAAGGTGTACATGGACCTGGACGACCGATAGGTGCTTTACCTTCACCACCACCGTGTGGATGGTCATTAGGGTTCATAACAGAACCACGAACTGTAGGTCTAATACCCATATGACGTTTACGTCCTGCTTTACCCAGATTAATAAGGTTGTGATCAACATTACCAACACTACCGATTGTTGCACGACAGATGATTGGTACCATTCTCATTTCGCCTGAAGGAAGTCTTAATGTTGCATATTTTCCTTCTTTTGCCATCAGCTGTGCGCTGTTTCCTGCGGAACGAACCAACTGGCCGCCCTTGCCAGGATATAATTCAATGTTGTGTACCTGAGTACCAACAGGAATGTTCTCCAGAGGTAAGCAGTTACCAACTCTAACTTCTGCTGCAGCACCATTCATGATCTTCATGCCATCAGTTAAACCTTCCGGAGCAAGGATATATGTCTTTTCTCCATCTGCGTATGCGATCAATGCAATGTTTGCTGTTCTGTTTGGATCATATTCGATACCAACTACAGTTGCAGGAATGTTATCTTTGTATCTCTTGAAATCGATGATTCTGTATAACTTTCTGTTTCCACCGCCGTGGTGTCTAACAGTGATTTTACCCTGATTATTACGGCCTGCTGTCTTTGCAAGGGATTTGCAAAGTGATTTTTCAGGAGTTGTCTTAGTGATCTCAGAAAAATCAGATCCAGTCATATTACGTCTGGAAGGTGTATATGGGTTATATGTCTTAATTCCCATTTTCGTATCTCCTTTACTTATTTATTATCGCACTTGTCTGTGCATATTGTCTGACAATCAAAGTCCTGTGAAGATCTCAATTTCTTTGCTGTCTTCTGTTAATTTTACGATTGCTTTTTTTGTCTTAGCAGTCTGACCAAATGTCATTCCACGTCTCTTTGTCTTACCATCAGAATTGATAGTATTAACAGAAGCAACCTTTGTTCCTTCAAACATTTTTTCAACAGCTTCCTTGATCTGAGTCTTGTTAGCTTCCGGATGAACTAAGAAAGTATATTTCTTTTCGCTCATGCCTGCCATGCTCTTCTCGGTTACTACTGGTTTGAGGATTACATCATAATATTTTACGTCTGCCATTATGCGTACACCTCCTCGATCTTTGTAACAGCATCCTTTGTAAGAACTACTGTGTTAGCTTTCATTACATCATATACATTGATTGTGCTTGTGCTGGCTGTCTGAACAGTAGGAATGTTCTTTGCGGACATAATTACGTTCATATCATTGTCAATAACAACCAGTGCAGTTTTCTCAATCTTTAAGTTTGTTAAAACATTCTGGAAATTCTTTGTCTTGATTTCATCAAATTTCAGATCATCAATTACGATTAACTTGCTGTCCTGAACTTTGCTGGTTAAAGCAGACTTTAATGCTGCTCTCTTTTCCTTCTTGTTCATCTTGAAGGAGTAATCTCTTGGAACTGGAGCGAATACAACACCGCCGCCGGTCCACTGTGGAGCTCTTGTTGAACCCTGTCTAGCATGACCGGTTCCCTTCTGTCTCCAAGGTTTTCTTCCGCCACCGGCTACTTCAGAACGAGTTTTTGCTTTCTGAGTTCCCTGACGATTGTTTGCAAGCTGCTGTACGACTGCCATGTGTACCAGGTGTTCATTAACTTCAACACCAAAGATTGCATCGCTTAAGTCGATTTTACCAACTTCCTTGCCTTCCATATTATAAACAGATACGTTTGCCATCTGAATGGTCCTCCTTTCCTATTAAGCCTCAGTCCTTGTAGTTTCTTTAATTGTTACTAAAGCTTTCTTAGGTCCTGGTACTGCACCTTTTACTAACAGTAAATTCTTCTCAGCATCTACTCTTACAACTTCAAGGTTCTGTACGGTTGCCTTTACATGACCCATATGGCCAGGCATTCCTTTTCCCTTAAATACACGGCTTGGTGAAGAGCAAGCGCCGTTGGAACCCTGATGACGATGGAATTTAGAACCATGCTTCATAGGTCCTCTGTGCTGACCAAGTCTCTTGATAGCGCCCTGGAATCCTTTACCTTTAGTAATAGCGGTTGCATCAATCTTATCTCCAGCTGCAAAAATGTCAGCTTTGATTTCCTGTGCTAATGCATATTCGGAAACATTTTCAATTCTGAATTCTTTTACAAATCTCTTAGCTGAAACGCCAGCTTTTGCAAAATGTCCCTTCTGTGCTTTGTTAACGCCATGTCTGTGAGCGATCTGTGTCTTTCCGCCCTTGTCTTTTGAAATTACTTTTTCTGCTTTGTCAGCAAATCCAACCTGGATTGCTTCGTAACCATCGTTCTCTTCAGTCTTGATCTGTGTTACTACACAAGGACCAGCTTCCAGAACTGTTACCGGAACAAGTACACCATCTTCATTGAAGATCTGTGTCATACCGACTTTTGTTGCTAAAATAGCTTTCTTCATTTCTTACCTCCTGTTATTCTACAGCGGCCCAGTCTCAAGAACTGTGCATACTAGTAGGGGTTTGTTGTTATTGTTTCATCGTCAAAATTAGTTTGTCTTCATTTTGATATCGATGTAAACACCGGTTGGCATTTCCAGTCTCTGCAATGCATCAACGGTTTTCTGTGTTGGTGCAATGATATCGATCAGTCTCTTGTGGGTTCTCTGTTCGAACTGTTCACGAGAATCTTTGTACTTGTGAGTAGCTCTTAAGATCGTAACTACTTCCTTCTTAGTTGGAAGTGGTACCGGTCCGCTAACCTGAGATCCGTTCTTCTTTACTGTTTCGATGATTTTTTTGGCAGACGCATCAACTAACTGATGTTCGTAAGCTTTAAGTGTAATTCTCATTACCTGCTGATTTGCCATAAAAAAAGTCGCCTCCTTTTCGCACTTTTTAGATTAAGTACGACAAGCGGTGACTGTACACTCTCCCGTGTGTGTCCTGCAAAAGCACTTCACATACGTCGTTTCTACAACTTCATTTCTGTAGACGTTTTTACTGTACAGTGACTTGTCGTCAGTTTCCTGGGTACCTTACGGCCCCTTGACATTCGCTCCACGGAAAACCTGCTTTAGAATTATTGTTTTTTCTAAGCAGCAACCTCACGCTTCATAGCTATCATGCCACAGCAAGGATTAGTATACAGTAAATATTTCGGTTGTGCAAGTGGTTTTGAAGAAATATTGTATTTTTTTTAGTACAAAGTGATAGTGGGTATTTGGAAGTGATTTTTGTTGGAAATGGGTGTAATTCGCAATAGATGGAATGTATTTCTGCGGCGTTGTGCGGGAATAAGATGTTCTAAGTATTCCGGTTAACTTTCTTGTTGCTTTCGCAATCGGCTTATAGGTGCCATCCGGGCACCATAAGCCTTTTTCGGACATCCTTGTCCGAAAATTGCTGGTATCCGGATCGGAATGCTAAGAACATCTAATTCCCTGCCAAAGCTGCAAAAATATATTCTATCTATTGTGATAACATCTATTGCAATTATTCACTTCAAATCACTGCCTGTGTGGTTATCAGCAATAGTTGGAGTATTACCTCTATATTCTAACTATATATTATAGAAGAAACACGTTTTTATTTCTACTGATTCTTTTCTATATTATTTTCTATATTATAATGAATACTCTCTTTTTACCTACGCTGCTTTTCAATGAAATGATAACTTGTCCTTATCAGATTGGTATTGACAGTATGTCGTACAACGAAGTTGCATGACATACTGCCAATGCAATCCACTAAGTACACATTTTTATTTCATTAGAAAACCTTACTCCACATTGCGATTCTTTACATCCTCAAATTCCTGCAGAATTTCTGCACTTGGTTCAGGAGTAGCAAGGCTGACTACGATAATAAATACCAAACTGATTACAAAACCGGAAGCCAGAGAATATAATCCGGTAACAGTTCCAATAGTCTGTCCTCCTATAATAGGAAGATAATCCCACACCAGAACTGTTAATGCTCCGCTGGCAATACCTGCAACAGCCCCCTGGAGATTGGTTCTCTTCCAGAACAAAGATAACAGTACTGTTGGTCCAAACGCTGCGCCCAGACCTGCCCATGCGTTAGATACCAGGCCCATGATGGAGCTGTTAGGGTTTAAAGCAATTATGTACGCCAGAACTGCAATAACAACAACTGTGATTCTGCTGATGCGTAAAACTGTTTTGTCATCTGCATCTTTACGGATAATACCTTTATAAATATCTTCTGCCATACTGGAGGCTGATACTAAAAGCTGTGAATCTGCGGTTGACATAATTGCAGCCAAAATACCACAGAGGAATATACCTCCAATAACAGGTGCATTAATATCCTGGGTAAATACCTTTATAATCATCTGAATAAATACTTTTTCTTCTGCACCACCGGTTAAAACTTCCGGATACAGATACGCTCTTCCCACAACACCAATAATACATGCAAACACTAAGGACAGTGCAACCCAGATAATAGCAACTCCTTTGGATTTGTTTAATTCTTTTTCATCTCTGACTGCCATGAAACGAACCAGAATATGAGGCATACCACAGTAACCAAGTCCCCATGCCAGCTGTGAAATAATATCAACGGCTGAATATGTACCGGAACCGCTGTTCATCACTGCCAGATAAGCTGCTGAACCGCCTTCTACTCCACTTGCATCCAGAAGAGATACAATATCACCGCCAATGAAACCATATGCAACCAAAGGAACAATCAGTAATCCGATTAACATCAATGTCCCCTGGATAAAATCGGTAGCACAAACGGCCATAAATCCACCCATGAATGTATAAGTCAAAATAACGATTGCACCGATAGTCAATGCAATTTTATAATCAAGACCAAATACTGAATTAAATAATTTTCCACCGGCAGCCAAAGCTGATGCTGTATATACCAAAAAGAAAATTACAATTGTAATAGAAGAAATCAATAACAATATTCTCTTCTTATCATGAAATCTGTTTTCAAAATAGGTTGGCAACGTCAATGCGTTATTTGCGCGAATGGTATATCGGCGTAATCTTCCGGAAATAAAAAGCCAGTTACAAACTGTACCAATAAACAAACCAACAGCTATCCAGATCTGTCCGGTTCCCATTGCATATACTGAACCCGGTAAGCCCATCAAAAGCCAGCCACTCATGTCAGATGCCTGAGCAGATAAAGCTGCCACAAAGCCACCCAGCTTTCTTCCTCCCAGGAAATAATCCTCCGCATTACTATTTTTCTTGGCATAAATAGCACCTACAACAACCATACACAGCAGGTATAGCACAAATGCTACTATGATCCATCCTATAGAATCACTCATAGTCTCCCTCTTTCTGCCGTGGAAACGACATTTTATTATTGTATACGAAAATACAACTTGTTGTTCATTATAATAGAGGATTGTCATTTCGTCAACTTATTGCATAATTCCATTTTGTTATATCTTGTATGCCTATCTTCAACTAAACTTGTTGTACTAAGTCTGTTTTATGGTAAAATAAATGCAGTAAAGTTTCAACAAGGAGAAAATTATGTGGATTGCTGATCAGTGGAAAGACTATGAAGTACTTGATACTTCTGAAGGAGAGAAATTAGAGAGATGGGGAAAATACCTATTGGTACGTCCTGATCCCCAGGTTATCTGGAACACTCCCAAGAAGTTACCGGACTGGAAAAAAATGAACGGCCATTATCATAGAAGTGCAAAAGGCGGTGGTGAATGGGAGTTTTTTGATCTGCCAAACGAATGGAGCATCAGTTATAAAGAACTTACTTTTCATTTGAAGCCCTTCAGTTTCAAGCATACTGGTTTATTTCCTGAGCAAGCAACCAACTGGGACTGGTTTTCTTCTTTAATAAAAGGTGCAAGCAGACCGATTAAAGTACTAAACTTATTTGCCTATACCGGTGGCGCCACCCTCGCTGCCGCAGCTGCGGGTGCAACTGTAACTCATGTGGATGCTTCTAAAGGTATGGTTAACTGGGCTAAAGAAAATGCTGCCGCCAGTGGTTTGGAGGATGCACCGATTCGTTGGCTGGTCGACGATTGTGGCAAGTTTGTAGAACGTGAAATCCGTCGTGGCAATCGTTACGATGCCATTATCATGGATCCGCCCTCCTATGGACGCGGTCCTAAGGGAGAAATCTGGAAAATTGAGGACAGCATTTATCCCTTCATCGAGCTGACCACACAGATCTTATCAGACAAACCGCTTTTCTTCCTGGTTAATTCCTATACCACAGGATTACAGCCTGCTGTTTTATCTTATATGATAAATACTGCTCTTGTTGGAAAGTTCGGTGGTCACGTAACAGCTTCTGAAATCGGACTGCCGGTTAGTTCCAATGGGTTGGTGCTGCCATGCGGAGCTTCAGGGCGGTGGACAAATAACTAAACTGCAGATTAAAGGAATAAAGATTGATGTAAAGGGACGGTTCAGCCGTGTATCATATGCTCACAAGCCCGTTTTCACTACGGTAAACACGTAGCTGTACATAAGTTCGCACAAGACGCGAACTAAGTACAGACGCGTTTACAGTGCTTGTTCGCATACGATACACGGCTGAACCTCGTTTTACGGTAATGTTTATTTCCTTTAAGCTGCAATTTGTGGTGCTAGTGCATAGACCCCAGTTACGGCAAATGAATAGTTGCAATAGTTTAGCCTTGGCTACAGACCGGGCCAACTGCAGATTGGCAACTTGAAAAGAATAGCGAATGTAACGAACAGGCAGTGGTGCGGGTGTGTATTCTTCCATTGCCTGTGAACATGTATTAAAGCCACTTAATCATTCCCAGCTGTTACCACAGCTATTCCGGGCAAGGATGCCCGGAAAGGAACCTCAGAGCCAGGATGGCGATTGGTTCCGTTAGCGTAAGCTGCTGCAATCTAACTGGAATGATCTAGTGGTTTTTATACGTGCGAGCGGCAATGGAAGGATGCACACCCGCACCACTGCCGTCTCGTTATAATTATTATTTGCAAGTTTCTAACCTACAGTTTACCACTTGATTCCGGCATCTGCGCCAGAATCACTGCTGCAAAAACGATTGCACATCCCAGGAATTCCCTTACCGTCATTTGATCCTTTAAGATCAGCCAGCCTGCCAACGCGGAGAATACTGACTCCAAACTCATTAACAAAGTTGCAACAACAGGTGCAACATCCTTTTGTGCAATGATCTGTAGTGTATAAGCTACTCCACTGGATAATACACCTGCGTATAAGATACATTCCTTCGCATCCCATATTGCGCTCCATGAAGGCGTTTCAAAAAAGAACATTAAGATACAGCTGATCACTCCGCAAACCAGAAACTGTATGCTGGATAATCTAACGCCATCTACTCTTGGAGAAAAATAATCCACGACAAGAATATGACCTGAAAACAGCACGGCACATATTAAAACCATCATATCGCCATATCCAATAGAAAAGTCCTCTTTAATACAAAGCAGATAAAAACCTATAACAGCAACAACTACGCTGATCCATGCCAGGTTGGATACTTTTTTATGTAGAAACAATCCGAAAAGTGGAACCAGGATGATATACAAAGCTGTGATAAATCCACCTTTACCTGCCGTTGTATACTGCAAGCCTATTTGCTGAAAGATACTTCCACCAAACAAAAACAAACCACAAAACAGGCCACCGGTTAAAAGGCTCTTCTGATTTAACTTCATCTTTCTTTTTTCATCTTCACTGCGGAAATGATCCTGCACAAGAATAACCGGTATCAGCACCGCACTTCCTATTAACATACGAATGCCACAATAGGTAAAAGGACCAACATAGTCCATTCCTTTTTTTTGAGCGACAAAAGCGCTGCCCCAGATCATTGCTGTCAGCAGCAGTAGTAGGCTTCCACGAATCTGTTTTTTCATAATGTTCCTCATACTGACGATTTTCATACTTTTGCAACCTGCAGTTGCACTATTTTCGCCAAGCAATAGTTTAACCCAAAATGAGACAGGTTACAATCCAAAATCATCAGCTTTTCACCAATTATTCCATCTGCAACCTGCCTCATTTTTAATTTTTTGTCTTATGGTCTGCTATTAAAAGTTTTCAGCCTTGATCTCAAAATAGCTCTGTGGATGTGCACATACAGGACATACACTTGGAGCATCTTTTCCAATTACAATGTGTCCGCAGTTACGGCAGATCCACATCTTCTCTCCATCTCTTGAGAAAACAATTGCATCTTCAATATTCTTTAACAGCTTTTTATATCTTTCCTCATGCTCTTTTTCAATTGCTGCTACCATTTCAAATAATTTAGCAATATCATCAAAGCCTTCCTCTTTTGCTTCCTTGGCGAAAGTAGAATACATTTCAGTCCATTCGTAATTCTCACCTTCAGCTGCATCCTTTAAGTTTGTCATAGTGTCGGCAACACTGCCACCATGTAAGAGTTTAAATCAGATCTTTGCATGTTCGTTTTCATTGCCTGAGATTCTCCAGCAAAAGCAGCCATTAAATTTGCTTCCGTTTTTGTTCCTTTTAAATCTGCCATTTCAAATACCCCTTTCGTTCTCTACCATTATGGTAGGCTTTTCTTTTTTCATCCCTAAATTGTTGTTTTAGCTTTCGTCTCTATAGTTCTGCTATATATTACCAACATATCTTTATTATAGAGTTGTTCTGAGGGTTTTCAAGTAGTACTAAAGTACCTCCTGTTTTCTGGTTAGATCTTTTACCCATGCATATTTCCAATAATGATGGAATTCCACGGGAATCTTAATGATTTCATCCAGATTCAGTACAAAATAAACTACCAGAACCGGAAGTTTAAAATAAAAGGCTGCCAGCAATCCCATAGGCACTACAATGCACCACATATTTACAAAATCGCAAATCAACCCGAATCTCGTATCTCCTCCCGCGCTAAATATACCAGATATAATCGTTGCATTGATAGACTTTCCCACAAGATAATAAGAACAGATCATAAGCATTACTTTTAAATATCCTCTGGCTGTATCGCTTAAATTTACATGCTGTAAAATCACCGGACTACAAGCTAATAAAATCAAGCCTGATACGACACCGCTAACAGCTGCCAGTTTCCAAATACGATCGCCATACTCTCTGGCACGTTTCAAAGCATCTTTTCCCAATTCATTTCCAATCATGATACTGGCACCACTGGCGATACCAAGACAAAAGCAGGAAATCAGGTTTTTCACAATATTTGCAATGGAATTGGCAGCAACTGCGTCACTCCCCAGGTGTCCCATAATAACAGTATACATGGTAAAACCACATCCCCAAGCTAATTGATTGCCCAGTACCGGCAACATATAATGTGTAAAATCTTTTCGCAGTACCGGATCTGTTCTCATCAAATATTTTCCTTGCAGCTTAATTCTATTTTTTCTATACGAATCTGCCACTACCCAAACAAATTCTACCAGCTTTGATATCACTGTTGCTATTGCTGCACCTGCAATTCCCATTGGTTTTACCCCTAACAGTCCAAAAATCAAAATTGCATTTAGAACAATATTTAATATCATGGAAATAGAACTAATCATTGTGCTTTTTAGGGTAAATCCACTGTTTTTCATAATACACAGATAACCTTGGGACAATCCTGCCAGCAAATAAGAGATTCCCACTATTTTCAAATACTCTGATCCCATTTCAATCAGCACCGGATCTGTTGTAAATATACGCATTAACAAACCGGGGGTAAAGCTGGCTGCCAGACAGAAAGTTAATGAAATAGCTCCTGATAATTTCAATGCTATCACCAGAATTTTAGAAATAGCTTCCCTGTTTCCTTTTCCCCAATACTGCGCTGCCAGGATTGTGGTTCCTGTTGTAATGGCATACCAGAATAGATTCAGCACGAACTGTATCTGTCCCGCCAATGATACCGCTGAAAGTGAATCCTGGTTTAATACCCCCAGCATAATCGCATCTGAAGCGCTCACTGCTGCTACCATAAAATTCTGAATAGCAATAGGCACCACCAATCCGCTTATTTTTTCATAAAAAATTGCTTTTTCCTCTGTCATATACTCCTCCGTACCGGTACTACGCTTTTCCGGTCAGGTATAATTTCTATTACATCTCACATACTAAATATCACTATTATAACGATAGTTACCTCATTTGAAAAGAAAGGAATTCATATTATGGAACAAATTCCTGCCACACAACAGTTATTGCAAAAAATGTCCTACGGTGTATATATCATCACCACCATGGATGGAAATACCCCGACAGGATGTATCGCTAACAGCGCAATGCAGATTACCAGCAAGCCATCCACAGTTGCCGTCAGTATCAATCATAAAAATCACACTTATGATTGTCTGGTAAAAAATGGCAGATTTGCTCTTCATATTCTATCTGTAAAATCTGACGTTTCTCTGATAGGACGTTTTGGATTTTAATCCGGAAATGATATCAAAAAATTTGAAGGATTGTCTTATCATGTGAAATCAGATCTTCCTGTTCTGACAGATTGCTGTGGATATGGGATTTTTCAAATCAAGACCAGTTTGGATGCCGGTACTCATACAATTTTTCTGGGTGAACTACAGGATGCTGTCATGATCCATGATGAGATTCCTATGACTTATGCCTATTATCATCAGGTTATCAAAGGAGCTACGCCACCTCACGCACCTACCTATGTTCAATGATTTTATCAAATAACCCCTCGGAATGTTTTCGTAAAAATAGATCCGCTTCTATAAATGAAGGGGATCCATTTTATGTTCAAAAATATTATTGTAATGCTAATCTGCCGGACGCTGATAAAAATGTCCTGCCAGCTGTTCTGTTTTCACAACATTTACAAATGCCTGGGGATCAGTTTCCCTAATTGCTTTCATGACATGTTTTCCTTCTGCACTTGAGACTACAGAATAGACCACATTCCTTTCACAATGTCCGTAGGATCCTTCTCCTTCTAATACTGTTGCTCCATGATTGCTAACCAGAGAAATTGCTTTACATACTTCTTCAGCTTTATTGGTTACAATAAACAGGGTTTCCTGCTGGTACTTCTTATACAATACATGTAATACCTGTGTAGATGCATATTGGAAAATAATGGAATATAAAGCCTTATCCCAGCCAAATAAAATACCTGCGGCCGATAAAATAATGATATTAAGCCCCAGCACCATGTTAAAGGAATCCATGCCTTTCTTCTCGGACAAATATATGGCAATAAAATCTGTTCCTCCGGTTGTGGCATTCATTAACAGGCACATACTAATCACCAGACCATTTATCATTCCTCCGAATACACTGATTAACAGAGTATCATAAGTAATAACATAGCCCGGGATCATATCCGTTAATACACTGGTCAGTACAATCATCAGACAGGAATAAATAGTAAATTTCTTTCCAATGAAACGAAATCCTATATATACAGGTATCGCATTTAGTAACAGGTTAACAATTGTATAAGGAATCGTTACATCAAAAAACAGCTCCGCAACTCGTTGTATCAAAATCGTCAGACCCGTTGCCCCGCCCGGATATAAACCGCCGGTACGCACAAATGTTTTAATATTGGTCGACATAATCAAAGATGCGATGCAAATAATAATGATTCTTTTCACATCTTTTTTATAATCAAATTTCATTTTCCTAATCTCCATAGATTATTTATTACTTTATTCTGATTATAGCATGAATACTGTCGATTTAGTATCCGGAGTATTTCATGTTTTTACTCTTTTTCATGCAATTATTATTTGCGATTTTTTTCTTAATATTTCTAAATTCTTTCTTACTTACCTTGCCATTCGTATTGTTTCCCTTTACAATGTAGAGAATCATAAAGGGGGTATTAGCTTATGGAAGAAAAGATCAAAGAATATGATGTTTTACAGTCGGAATCTATCCAATACAATGAAACTTTTGACCCAGATAAGGAAACCCGTAAGAAACCAGAGCCAAGTAAACGGATTCCAAATAAAAATAATTCCATTAATAAGAAATTAGTAAAAAGAAATTCTAGTATAAATCATTCTAACTGCAAGCACTCTAAAAGAAAAAATTCCAAAAGTAAGCATTCTTTTGCTTCATTTTACAAATCAGCGGCCAAGTTCACCGGAAGTACGGTTAAAGCCGGCATAACGATTTCTCAGAACACCATTCAGCTGATCGGTTCAATTGCTAAATCAATATTTAAGTTGATTACTCTGGGATTGATCCTTCTCATAATGGTAATCTTCGGAATACACTTTTGGCAAGCGTATCCAGCACTGGGTACTTTGGAATCTATTCCAAATGATTACAATTATGCGCTTGCTGCATACTTTGGGGTCGCCGTATTATTGCTATTGTTTGAGTTGCTGGCTTTCTGGCGAGCCTCCACTACTCTCAAACTGCTTGATAATGGACATGTTTATCACTACGACAATGGACGAGGGCTTTTTTCTTTTATCATCATATATGTCGGTGCATACTTTTCATTACACTACGCAGATTTAATACCTGAGATTTCCCTCTATCCCGCCTTAACCGGTATTCGTTTTGCTCTGAATATATACGGATCCATGTTACAGGAAATACAGGGTATCTGCATACTCGGCGTGATCAGCTGCTTTATTCGGTGGGGCTGTACGAAGCTTGTTATTATGACTCGACATCATGATAGAATCAGATAATAAATCAATACAAATTTACTCATAAAATAAGCCATAGCAACCGGATATCATCCGACGCTATGGCTTATTTTTATATGATATCTATTGCGTAATACATGGGAATACACTTAAGTTCAGAATCTTCCTTTGAAAAACTCATATCCGCTTCCAGTTTTTCAAAATCATTTCTTTTGTAAAGACTGTAGCCCTCTTCTGTTGAATTCAATGTAATGAAAGCAAACCCTACATAATTATTTCTTAGCTCCTGAATCTAATCCATGCAATCCATTAGCAAAACATCAGATAGATTGATAATCTCACCATCTTCTGTCTTTGCCTGCAATATTCCATGGTATTTTTCATCCAGTGCAAAACAATTTATATGTATCGAACCACCCATCTTTTTTCTAATACCGGAATCGTCATATTCCACATCACCAGTTCCAATATTATAATAGCCGATGATTGTATCATTTTCATCAGATAAGAATACAAAAGTTTTTCAGATATTCTTATCAAAGGCATATTCGCTTCGCAAGAAATTATCCAAATATGAATTGCCAGAGTGAAAAAACAATGCCAGCTTTTGCAGGCTGGCATTATACTCTAAAACATTAAGCTTATTTCCCATTATGCTTTCCTTGTAACCTTTACTTCTTTTTCATTTGTCAGAGGATTAGTCACTACAGAAAAATCATGTGATTGTATGAAATTCTTTCTTGACCTTGCACCTTTTGACATCTGTTTTTTTACTACAAGTTTTCCTTTTGCCACAAATGGTTTATCCGTCATACATGCATAATTCATTGTGATTCCTCCTTCCTGTATGATTTTAAAACTTTTATCGTGTAATAACACGAAAGACATTTCTGTCTGTACAGTTATTATATGTTATTTTTGTAGAAAATGCATTAACAATTTTTCTCAATGAAACTGTTCTTTTTTCAAAAGTACAGCGCAAATTCATTGGATTTTTTTATTTATGGCACCGTTTTGGCACCGTTCAGCCTTTTTCCTCAATCATTGTTTGTAAAAAGGCTTCTAGGGAAAACCCCAGAAGCCTTGATTTTACTGTATTATTTACAATTACTCGATGATTGTAGCAACACGTCCTGAACCTACAGTACGTCCACCTTCACGGATAGCGAAAGTAAGACCCTGCTCCATAGCGATTGGATGGATCAGTTCGATAGTCATTTCTACGTTATCACCAGGCATACACATTTCAACACCAGCTGGAAGATCACAAACACCTGTGATATCAGTTGTTCTGAAGTAGAACTGTGGTCTGTAGTTGTTGAAGAAAGGAGTATGACGTCCACCTTCATCTTTTGTTAAAACGTAAACCTGAGCTGTAAATTTCTTGTGGCAGGTAACTGTACCTGGTTTAGCAAGAACCTGACCTCTTTCGATATCAGTTCTCTGGATACCACGAAGAAGAACACCGATGTTATCTCCAGCTTCAGCTTCATCCAATAATTTACGGAACATTTCGATACCAGTTACAACAGACTTCTGGTTCTCTTCTTTGATACCGATGATTTCTACTTCATCAGACATGTGTAACTGTCCACGCTCTACTCTACCAGTAGCAACAGTACCACGACCTGTGATAGAGAATACATCTTCGATAGGCATTAAGAAAGGCTTATCTGTATCACGCTGAGGATCTGGAATATAGTCATCTACAGTAGACATAAGTTCCATGATCTTGTCACCCCATTCGCCAGTAGGATCTTCAAGAGCTTTTAAAGCAGAACCTTTAACGATTGGGCAGTCATTGAATCCGTACTCTTCAAGCTGTTCTGTAACTTCCATCTCAACCAGCTCGATAAGTTCTGGATCATCAACCATATCACATTTGTTCAAGAATACTACGATATAAGGTACACCAACCTGACGGGACAGAAGGATATGCTCCTTTGTCTGAGCCATAACACCATCAGTAGCAGCAACAACAAGGATAGCACCATCCATCTGTGCAGCACCGGTGATCATGTTCTTTACATAATCAGCATGGCCAGGGCAGTCAACGTGAGCGTAATGTCTCTTGTCTGTTTCGTACTCAACGTGAGCTGTAGAGATAGTGATACCTCTTTCTCTTTCTTCTGGAGCCTTATCGATATTTGCGAAATCTACCGCTGCGTTACCAGCAACTCTTTCGGATAATACTTTTGTGATTGCAGCTGTTAAAGTAGTTTTACCATGATCTACGTGACCGATGGTACCAATATTACAATGTGGTTTGTTTCTTTCAAATTTAGCTTTAGCCATTTCTAAAGTCCTCCTTATTTTGATAAAAATTAGTTTTCATTTTAGATTAAAAAAGTTTTCCTGCGTACCTATGATTATATTAAAAAACCATAGCTTTTTCAAGTATTATTTACCAGCTTTAGCAGCAAGTACTTTTTCCTGAACATTCTTTGGTACTGGCTCATATTTCTCGAAGAACATTGAGTAGTTACCACGTCCCTGTGTCTTAGAACGTAAGTCTGTGGAATAACCGAACATTTCAGCAAGTGGTACATAACCTTTAACCATCTTACCGCCACCGATATCTTCCATACCTTCAATACGTCCACGACGGGAGTTGATATCACCGATTACATCGCCCATGTATTCTTCAGGCATTGTAACTTCGACTTTCATGATAGGCTCTAATAATACCGGAGCTGCTTTCTTCATAGCTTCCTTGAATGCCATGGAACCGGCAATGTGGAATGCCATTTCAGAAGAATCGACTTCATGGTAAGAACCATCATATACGTTAGCGTGAACACCAAGTACCGGAAATCCTCCAAGGATACCAGCCTTAGCAGCTTCTTCGATACCTTCACCAACTGGTGCAATATATTCCTTAGGAATAGCACCACCGACTACAGTAGACTCAAACTTGAATGTCTCTTCGCCGTTAGGATCCATAGGATCGAATTTAACTTTACAGTGTCCGTACTGTCCACGTCCACCGGACTGCTTAGCGTATTTGTATTCCTGATCAACAGGCTTTGTAAAGGTTTCTTTGTAAGCAACCTGAGGTGCTCCTACATTAGCCTCTACCTTAAACTCTCTTAACAAACGGTCAACGATGATTTCCAGATGTAACTCACCCATACCAGCGATGATGGTCTGACCAGTTTCCTGATCAGTGTGAGCACGGAAAGTAGGATCTTCTTCTGCTAACTTAGCAAGAGCTTCACCCATCTTGTCCTGACCAGCTTTTGTCTTAGGCTCGATTGCCAGCTCGATAACTGGTTCAGGGAATTCCATAGACTCCAGAATAACCGGATGCTGTTCATCACAGATTGTATCACCTGTTGTGGTGAACTTAAATCCTACTGCAGCTGCGATATCACCGGCGAATACTTCGTCCAGTTCCTTACGCTTGTTAGCATGCATCTGTAAGATACGTCCAACACGTTCTTTTTTGTCCTTTGTAGCATTTAATACATAAGAACCAGCTTTCATAGTACCAGAGTAAACTCTGAAGAATGCAAGCTTTCCAACGAATGGATCGGCCATAATCTTAAATGCAAGAGCTGCGAAAGGTTCGTCATCGGAAGAATGTCTTTCAACTTCGTTACCATCTAAGTCAACACCTTTGATATCAGGGATATCGGTAGGAGCCGGCATGAATTCGATGATAGCATCCAATAACTTCTGTACACCCTTGTTTCTGTAAGCTGTACCACAGCAAACAGGAATAGCTGTACATTCGCAGGTACCTTTTCTCAAAGCAGCTTTCATTGCTTCAACGGTAGGTACTTCACCTTCCAGATACTGCATCATCAGATCATCGTCTAATTCACAGCACTTTTCAATCAATTCTTCATGATAGAGTTCTGCATCATCCTTCATATCCTCTGGGATATCTGTGATGGAGATGTCTTCACCCTTCTCATCATTATAGATATATGCTTTCATTTCAAACAAATCAATGATTCCCTTGAAATCGTCTTCTTTACCAATTGGTAACTGAAGACAGATAGCATTTTTACCTAATCTTGTTTTAATCTGATCAACTGCGCCATAGAAATTTGCACCTAAGATATCCATCTTGTTGATGAATGCCATACGAGGTACATTGTAGGTGTCAGCCTGACGCCATACGTTTTCTGACTGTGGCTCAACACCACCTTTTGCACAGAATACGCCGACAGCGCCATCCAGTACACGGAGAGAACGCTCTACTTCTACAGTAAAGTCAACGTGGCCAGGGGTATCAATGATATTGATACGATGCTCAAGAGCACCCGGCTTTGCCTTGCAATTCTCTTCCAATGTCCAGTGACATGTGGTAGCAGCTGATGTGATTGTAATACCTCTTTCCTGCTCCTGCTCCATCCAGTCCATGGTAGCAGTGCCTTCATGAGTATCACCGATCTTATAGTTTACGCCAGTGTAGTAAAGAATACGCTCGGTAAGCGTAGTCTTACCAGCATCGATATGCGCCATGATACCGATGTTTCTGGTTCTCTCTAAGGGATATTCTCTCTCTACAGCCAAAGCTTTTTCCTCCATATAATAATCTGCAGGACCGAAGTCCTGCACAACATCTAAAAATAAATTCTACAAATCTGGAATTAGAATCTGTAATGAGCGAATGCAAAGCCTTCGCGGCTTCAATTTTCGTTCTATTAGAATCTGTAATGAGCAAAGGCTTTATTTGCCTCAGCCATTTTGTGTACTTCTTCTTTCTTCTTTACAGAAGCTCCAGTATTGTTTGCAGCATCCATGATTTCGTTAGCAAGTCTGTCTTCCATGGTCTTTTCTGCTCTCTTACGAGAATAAGCAGTTAACCAACGAAGTCCTAATGCCTGACGTCTATCTGGTCTAACTTCGATAGGTACCTGGTATGTTGCACCACCGATACGTCTAGCCTTTACTTCGAGAACAGGCATAACATTGTTCATGCACTCTTCGAATACTTCAAGGGCTGGCTTACCAGCTTTTTCTTCTACAGTTGCGAATGCTCCGTATACAATTTTCTGAGCTACTCCTCTCTTACCATCTAACATGATGTTATTGATAAGCTTAGTAACTACTTTGTTGTTGTATAAAGGATCCGCTAATACGTCTCTTTTCTGAATATGTCCTTTACGTGGCACGGTTCTTCCCTCCTTAATTATTTTGAAATTAAATCGTCGGTACTCACAAATGTGTCAATGTGTTCGTGCGGTATATCTGAAAATTTTAAAATAAAAAGTAATCAGAATCCAACACTAAAAACTTAGTCCCTTTTGTGGTACATGCTGTTTTTCACAGCAACAGCTCAAATGAACTGCCTAAGCATCTTGATCTTGCGACCTGATTACTTAGAAGCCTTAGGTCTCTTAGCGCCATATTTGGAGCGGGCCTGTCTTCTGTTAGCGACACCTGCAGTATCAAGGGTACCTCTGATGATATGGTATCTTGTACCTGGTAAGTCCTTAACACGGCCGCCACGAATAAGAACAACACTATGTTCCTGTAAGTTATGTCCTTCACCTGGAATGTAGCTTGTTACTTCGATTCCGTTGGAAAGACGAACTCTGGCGATCTTTCTAAGAGCTGAGTTAGGTTTCTTAGGAGTTGCTGTCTTAACAGCTGTACAAACACCTCTCTTCTGCGGAGCAGCGCTATCGATGGATCTCTTCTTTAAAGAATTGAAACCCTTCTGTAATGCTGGTGCAGTAGACTTCTTTACAGATGTCTGACGTCCTTTTCTTACTAACTGGTTAAATGTTGGCATTCCGATTCACCTCCTGTGTGTAATATAATGGTTGTTGTTTCTGATTTCTCAGAAATTTGTTATGCAGCAAAAAAGAAATGCATTTGCATGCACACTAGAAGATTATACGTGCTTGCAAATGCATTGTCAACATTTATTTTGCTGCTTTCGCAGCGTTTTTGTGTATCTTTTTTAGCTATATTTTTAGTTCTGCTCTTTTTTCTTGCGGAACTTCAGTGTTACGTAAACGCCTGCTGCTGCAGATCCTGCCATAGCTACCACATAAGGTACCATGTTAGTATCATCTCCGGTCTTCACTGCACCAAGAACGTCTCCTCTGTTTGCACCTAATACTGCGCCAAGTGCAACCGGTTCGTCAGCGATGGTTCTGGTAGCACCAAGAACGCTTGCTGTACCGGTGGTCATTGCAGGACCATCCAGTTCTGCATTGTAGTTATCATCGTTACCACCTGTAGACGGCTGAGCTGGGGTAGGTGCTACAACCGGGATGAAAGAATCACGGATTTCGGTAATCTCTGTTACCTTTCCATCAATTTCATCCAGTGCACCTTCAGCTGTGACGAGCTGTGCTGCCAAGTTATTATATCTTTCCCAAGCTGCATCTAAGGCTGCTTTTGCTGCTGCCAGTTCTTCTGCTTTAACACCAATGCTTAATTTTAATTTTTTCAGATATTCTTCTGCTTCTAAAGCTTCCTGATAAGCGCCATCTGTTTTACCCTTTAAGTACTGGATCTTTTCATTCAAGCAATTGGTAAGCTTTTCTGTTAGCTCTGCAAAAGCTGTCATCGGTATTGAACTTGTCATAGTTGCTACTGCAAGACCAATTGCCATAGCCTGTTTTACTTTTCTTCCACCTAAATTTCGTCTCATTTGTTTTCTTCCTGCATAATTTTCTGTTGTATGGGGTTCTTTTACATATCATGGTACTTTAGAACCACCGTATAGAAAACTATACAATATTTTGGTCACACAGCGGTCACACGGGAGACTTTCATGTCTTCTCATCTAACAAGTGGAACAAAAATAGAGAAATTGTGTCTTATTTTACACAATTCCTCTATTTTGTATAGAGACGTTTATATGAAGTTTAGTTGAAAGCTGTTACTTAGTCTTCTTTTTTCTTACGGGATGTTACTACACAACCTGCTCCAACTGCTGCTGCGCCTGCCATTGCCAGTACGAATGGAAGTGCATTAGTATCATCACCAGTCTTAACTGCTCCAAGAACTGCTCCTTCTCTGTTTGCACCAAGTACCATGCCTTCTGCTGGTGTAGTTGCTGTTCTGGTTGCACCAAGAACTTCTGCCGTTGTAAATCCACCAGTCATTGCCGGGCCATCTAAATCAGGATTGTAGTTATCATTGCCGCCACCTTCGCCAGGTTCTGTTGGCTGTGTTGGAACGGTTGGTCTTGTATAGTTAAATACAAATCCATCTAAGTGATAACCTACTGTGCCGATATCAGATTCTCTCTTCAATGTATATGCAATAAAGTAAGTACCATTTGGCATACCTTCTGTAGATAAATACTTATCACCTGTCAATACATAGTTTCCATTTTCATCTAACACAGCAACCCAGTAAACAGGACTCATTGTTGCACCGGTTACGGTAGGATCTACATTATATGCAATACCGCTTCCGTTCTTTTCTGTAACCTTCGGGGTTCCAGCCGGAGCAGTCACACCATTGTAGAGTGCCTCAACATACTGACGATACATGGTATAAGGAATTTCAATGCTCATCTTACCATCAGAAATCATCACAAAGTTTGCAGTTGGACGAGATATTACAGTACCATCTGTCTGATCATATTCTGTAAAATACTTATCTCCCATCGCAATACCGGCTTCTGCTTTCTGTGCAAATGCAGTGGCAACCTGTTCATTAACCAGGTTCTCTGCCCATCTGCTATAGGTTTCTGCTACTTTTGCAGATGCAGCAGCTTCTTTCAGTTTATCTGCTGCCTTTGCCAGTTTTGCTTCTGCTGCATCAATCGTAGCCTGTAAATCTGCCAACTTGATTGCATCTAATTTCAGGTTTTCTACTTTTGCTTTTGCTGCTGCCAGATCATCTGCTGCATTTTTATATGCTTCCTGTGCATCTGCTAAAGTACCTTTTGCTGCATCTGTTGTTACTTTTGCAGCTGCGGCTGCATCAACATAAGGTTTCAGCAATGCTACCTGTGCTTTTGCTGCTTCAAAATCAGCACTTGCGTCAGCTGATGCAAAATAGGATTCTACAGTTGCCATCTTTTCTTCATATGTTTTCAGATTGGATCTATATGCTGTAACAATGGCATTCATCAGTTCATCTGTCTTCTCTGTAGATACTGCCCACTGGGAAAGCCCCAGGCGATTGAATATCTGCTGTGCTTTTCCTACATCATAGGTTTTATCCATATCTGTTCTGATATCTTTGGAATCTGAATAGGTTGCATAGATTTGTTCAACAGTCTCCCAATCCCAATTCCAATCCACATCCTCATATTTATCAAAAGTGGTGTTAGCCCATGCATTTAAGTCCTGATCGAATTCAACCTGATTGATTCCGTTAGAATTTGCCTGGATCAACTCCTTGATTGCTCCAAGAGTTGCTTTTTGTGCATCTTTTTCATATGCGTCTTTGGCTGCTTCAAGATATTTGTCACGTGTTTCTTCAGCAGCTTTAAGAACTGCTTCCAGCTGTGGAATCTCTTCTTCTACTTTCACTCTTTTAGCTTCATTTGCGGCCTCTACTGCAGCAGCTGCATCTTCTTTTGCCTGTTTTGCTTCCTGAATTGCAGATGTGGCAGCATTTTTTTCATTTTCTAACTCCGTTAATGATTTGTTGTTAGTGATGATATCATTCGCATCCTCATATTTCTTCTTAACAGCATTAGCCTTATCTAAATCGTACTGTGTGTTACCAACCCAGACTTTACCCACAAATAGTACATTTATAAAATAACCCAGACCGTCTTCAATTGTTTCCTCTGCTATTTCAAGTTTTGATGGAATCCATCCGGTAATTCCCTTGTATGTCAAATCCTCGACTGTATCTTTTGCATTTTTAACCGTTTGAATTGTGGTTTGTAATGTTTTTTCTTCCTCTTCTTTCTGAGAAATCAAAGCATCTTTTTCGGTATCAATTGCTGTCTGATTATCTTTTGCTGTTTGAATTGCAGTATCCAATGCAGGAACTTCACCTTTTGCGGCATCTACTGCTTCTTTAGCAGGTGTTACATAATGTTCTGCAACCAAACCTGCTGATGTACTGGCAGCCTGTGAAAAAGCACCAATACCAGGTACATAATCACCATTTTCATCAATATAACCGTTTACTGCCTTATCAACAGCTTTATTTGCATCCTGTGCTGCCTGGTCGGCTGCTTCGACTTTACCTGCTGCGGTATTTACAGCAGTTGTCTTGTCTGCAATATCTTTTTCCAGCTGAGTAAGATCTTTATCTAATACAGTATCAATTTTATCCTGTACAATTACTGCATTTACAGTTGCTGCAAGTGTAAGTTTATCAGATACCTTTTCAGGATCACTGGTCAAGCCTAATTTATTTAACTGATCCTCTGTATAAGATACTGTAACTGTTTCTACAGGAGTAAGTTTTCCAATTTCTACTGCCTTCTCATCATCAGTCAGAGTTGCATCATTTTCAATTGCTGCTTTTTTCTCATTATATACCTTCTGCTGTGCTTCTACTTCAGCCTTCTTGGTTTCAATAGCAGCTTTCTGTTCATCTGTATACTCGATATCAGTTGTTCCTGTATATAAAGGAAGACCGTAACTCATAGCGTATTTATTATAAGTAGTAATTGCATCATCAGCATCTTCTTTTACTTTATCATATTGTACTTTAGCTGCTGTTGCTGCCCCTGTTGCTGTTGCTGCTGCTGCTCTTACTTCATCAACCTTAGCTAATACTTCCGGAGTTACAACATCACTCTTTTTAGCTTCTTCGATTGTCTCACCGAGCTTATCATATGCAAGATCTTTTGCTGCTTCAGCTTCATCGGCTTTTTCAGCTACAAAATCTTCAATTTCAATCTTCGTATCATTACCATTTTCATCTGTCGCTGGCACAGTTGTATCAATTTCTTCTTTTTCTTTATCGATTGCAGCCTGGTCTTTTGCAACTGTCTGATTAAAGCTCTCTGCTCCGGCTACTGCCTCGTCTGTAATTTCTTTTATTTCATTACTTGCATCCGTTACATCCTTAACCACTTCGCCAGCTGCTGTCTGTGCATCTCCTGCTAGAGTTCCCAGTCCAGTAATCGGATCTACAGGATTACCCTCTGCATCCTTTACTCCTTCAACTGCTTTATCTACTGCTGCTACAGCATCTTCAACATCTTTATAAACACCTTTTGCTGCCTCTGTTTCTGTTGAAGGGCTTCCCAGCAAATCTGCTGCTGCATCTGCTGCCTCTTTTGCATCTGCTGCATCTTCCTGCATCTGAGCAGCATCTGCATTTCCGGATGTTTCATCATTAGTATACTCAGGTTCATCTTCATCTACATAATCATAATTATGATCATTGACACTTTCATTATTTCCTTTGTTTGGTTCTTCTGCAAATACAGGTAACACGCTGCTGGTTGCCATCATTGCTGCCATTGCAAAAGCAATACTCTGTGTAACAACTTTTTTCCCAATATTCCTCTTCATACTATACGTTCTCCTTTTATTTAACTAAATTACCTTCGTTTTCTGTTCTCTATGATACTTAGTATAAACACCATTGGTCACATAATGGTCACACAGAAAAAACTTTTTATCCTTTTGGCGAAAGTATCTTACTTTTTCATTTAATTTCATGACATGATTTCATTTTTCGACAAAAACACTTATAATAGGAAGTAATGAAATCAAAAATTCTTTTTTGTAAAATTACAACTGCATATCTATTAGCCGCTATGTGTTTCTCCGGCTGTGGTTCCACCAATACAACTGCTGTGACCAGCGTTGATACAAACCAGCCGCAGGAAACTGATGAAACCTTCGAGATCTCTACCACAAAAGGAAGTCGTGACAATGCAATTCAGGCTTTGGAGGTTCTGGCAGATGGTACAGAAGTTTACAGCTGTGATGTTGCTGTCATTGATGCTTCCCACAAGAATGAAGGATATCTCTGTGTGAAATACACCGGAACCTGTCAAAAGGTCAAACTGCAGATCTCTGGCAGCACCGGCGGTACCTATACTTACAATCTGCTTGGAAGCGAGTTTGAATCATTTCCGCTGTCCGTTGGCAGTGACACCTATAAGGTAGCTGTTTATGAGAACATTGCCGACAGCCAGTATTCCACTGCTTTTAGCGAGGATATTGATGTGACTATAGAAAATGAGTTTGGTCCTTTTCTATATCCGAATCAGTATGTTTCTTTTACAGCCGATTCCGAAACGGTGACTCTGGGTGCAGATCTGGCTTACTCTGCCAACAGCGATCTGGATGTGGTATCCAATGTCTACAACTATGTAGTTCATAATATTTCCTATGACCATGACAAGGCAAACACTGTGGCCAGCGGATACACTGCTGATGTAGATGAGATCCTGGAAAAAGGAAACGGTATATGCCTGGACTATGCTGCCGTTATGGCAACTATGCTTCGCAGTCAACGCATTCCCACCAAGTTGGACGTGGGTTATGCCGGTACGGAATATCACGCCTGGGTAAGTACTTATATTGATGATGTGGGCTGGGTAGACGGCATTATTCAGTTCGATGGACAGAACTGGCAGATGATGGATCCTACGTTCGCTGCCAATACAGATGAAAAAGCGTTTGAAGAATTTTTCAAGGATTCTACCAATTACAATGTAAAATACGTTTATTAGTAATTACCTGTATTATCATAATTACTTATATATATAGAAGAAAGTTCCTTAGAGGAGGACTATATGAAATCAAAACATATGCTTAGTAATGCAGAAATAGCATCTTTCAGTGAGCAGGTAGCACTTTTATTTCACGCCGGTATTACGCCTACAGAGAGTATGCGTATCTTATTAGAGGATACGGACGATCATTTTGGAAAGGATGTCATTCAATCCATTCTGGATGTCTGTGAACAGGGTGAAAGTTTCTATAAGGCAATGTCTACTGCAGAAGTTTTCCCCAATTATGTGTTACACATGGTTTCTCTTGGCGAGGCATCCGGTAATCTGGATGATGTCATGCAATCCCTTGCAGACTACTATGAGCATGAAAATCAGATCAATGAAAGTCTTAGAAGTGCGATCTCTTATCCTCTGGTGATGATCCTCATGATGTTACTTGTCATTATCGTCCTGATCACAAAGGTTCTTCCTATTTTCAATCAGGTATTCGTACAATTAGGAAATGAAATGACGGGGCTGGCTGCTAATATGATGCAGCTTGGCAATATTCTAAAGCAGTATTCTATTGGATTTGCTGCCTTTCTGGTAATCCTCCTTATTACTTTCTTCTACTGCACCAAAACGATGCACGGAAAAGAACTGGCACACCGTGCACTGGCTCACTTTGGTCCTATGAAATCCTTTTACCGTAATGTTGCCGCCGGTCGTTTTGCCAGTGGTATGGCGCTTGCCCTGAGCAGCGGTATGGATACTTACGAAAGTCTGGATCTGGTAGCTGAACTGGTAAATTATCAGGAAGTGCATGACAAGATTATGTCCTGTAAAAAATCCATTGAAGACGGGGATAATTTTACGGAGTCTCTTCTAAAATGTGGCATTTTTAACAATTTGTATTCCCGTATGGTTGCCGTTGGTTTTAAGAGCGGTTCCATGGATAAGGTAATGTCCAGGATTGCTGCCGGATATGATAAGGAAACAGATCAGCGTATTCATTCCATTATTTCTGTTTTGGAACCTACCTTAGTTATTGTTTTATCACTGATCGTTGGTTTGATCTTACTATCTGTTATATTGCCATTAATGGGTATCATGTCCAGTATTGGTTAGCTGTGAATTCTTTATTTCCACAGGATGGGAGTTATTTATGAATTGTTTTGCACATCAAAAGTCAAAACTGCATATTTTATCGAAGATTAAGATTCCGGTAATTTTATTTCTGCTGTTGTTTACATTCATCTGGCAGGGTATAGATTCCGTCAGTTCCACCAGTCTGGATAAACAGCAGGAAAGTCTGGAAACAGCCCTTAGTCGGGACATTGCCCAATGCTATGCTGTAGAAGGTACTTATCCTCCCAGTCTGGAATATCTGCGAGAGCATTATGCATTAACCTATAATGACAAGCTTTTCTTTGTAGACTATCAGGCGCAGGGGGCTAATATTATGCCGGACGTGACTGTGATCAGGAAAGGCGGTGATCCAAGTGCACAATAAACGTGAAAATTCTTATATGGTTGACGTGTTGTTTATCCTGGTTTTATTTTTCACCTTTGCCTTCTCCTCTCTGCTGCTGGTCATCATCGGTGCTAATATCTACGAACATACTGTATCAGACATGTCTGTTAACTTTAACAGCCGTACTGCTTTTGCCTATGTCACAGAAAAAATCAGGCAGGGCGACCAGACTGGTGCCGTAGAAGTTGGAACCTTAGACGGACAGGATGCTTTGCAGATACGAGAAGAAATAAACGGTGATTCTTACACAACATCCATTTATTTCCATGAGGGTAATCTGATGGAATTATTTTCCAGATCAGATGCTGATCTTTCTGCTTCTGCCGGTCAGAAGATCATGAAATGCAATGATTTTCAGGTAGAATCTGTTTCAGACCATCTGTATCGTATCCGATTAACGACAGAAGACTCCAAGGAGATGTCACTATTTGTCAGCACCCATTCTGCACCGGTGGAAACCGCCCCTGCTAACTAAAGAAAAGGACTCAGGTATTTATTATGAAGCATTCCAAATCAAGCCTTTTTTTGATGGAAATGATTATCAGCATAATGTTTTTCTCCCTTGCCAGTGCCGCATGCATTCAGCTTTTCGTCAAGGCTCATTTTCTGGATAAGGACAGTATCGCCCAAAATAATGCCGTAGTTCAGGCGCAAAATCTCGCAGAAGGTTTTGGGGGCTGTGATGGTGACCTGGCTACGATGAAAAGTCTGTTTCCCTCCGATGCAATTACACCCACTGATCATGAGCTTTTCATCTATTTTGATGCTGAATGGAAATATATCGATGCTGAAGATGCAGTTTATTGTGCTGCATTGTCGATTACCGGCGAACGTTCTCCCGGTTCCATGCTCCATGGTCATATTGCAGTAACAGAGCTGGACGCTCCAGATTCCGATCCTATTTATACACTGGACTTGGATCAATATTTTCCGGAAAGGAGTGCTGCTAAATGAACAATAAACGACGTACCGATTTTGGCGTTAATACAGGTTCTGCCTCTTTGCTGATGATCTTCGTTGTCCTTTGTCTGGTATCCTTCGCCGCGCTTAGCATTGTCAGTGCCAATGCAGATTATAAATTAAACCAAAAGGTTGCGGATCGTACTACAGCTTATTATAGTGCCTGTAACGAGACCGAAACTGCTATTGCAGATATTGATAAGACATTGAAAACCACTTATGAAACGGTTTCTACCAGACATGAATACTTTGATCTGGTAGGACATGATATTCACTATGCCATTCCGATCTCTGACCTGCAGACTTTGAAAATCACACTGAATGTCCTATATCCCAGTGCTCCGGATCAGCCTTTTTATGAGATTACCAGTTGGGAAGTAAAGACTACCGGAGATCTGGAATACGATAGTTCTTTACCCGTTCCAAAATAGAATTTCAAGCACAATACATAGTTTTCATACTGCAAAAAAGAACCGATGAACAACAGTTAACTGTCATCATCGGTTCTTTTTTATTTCGATTTGGTATTTGATGCAATATTGCAATACCTTCTCAAATATTATTCTTCAGTGGTTGTAACTTCTTCTGTAGCTTCGTCTTCAACAGCGATATCAATTGCATCAACTGTATCGTCCTCATCCATTCCGAAGTCATCAGACAATGTAAATTCATCGTCCAGACTCAAAGTAGCTTCCAGATTGTTATCTGTATTCAGTCTGGTACCACGATATCTCTTCATACCTGTTCCGGCCGGAATCAGCTTACCAAGGATAACGTTTTCTTTCAGACCAATCAATGGATCAATCTTACCCTTAATAGCAGCTTCTGTCAGAACCTTTGTAGTCTCCTGGAAGGAAGCAGCTGACATGAAGGAGTTAGTTGCAAGAGCTGCCTTGGTAATACCAAGCATTACCCGCTTACCTTCTGCAGGTCTCTTACCTTCTTCAACCAGTTTCTCGTTGCTATCTTCGTAATCCAGAATTTCTACCAGAGATCCAGGTAAGAAATCGGTATCTCCTCTTTCTTCGATTCTGATTCTCTTAAGCATCTGACGAACGATAACTTCGATATGCTTATCAGCGATATCAACACCCTGCAGACGATATACACGCTGTACTTCACGAAGCATGTAATCCTGAACCGCACGGATACCTTTGATCTTTAACAGATCATGAGGATTTACGGAACCTTCTGTCAGTTCTTCACCAGCCTCTAATTCCTGACCGTCCAGAACCTTGATACGGGAACCATAAGGGATCAGGTATGCTTTGCTTTCGCCTGTTTCGTTGTTGGTTACTACAACTTCACGTTTCTTCTTGGTATCACGGATTTCTACTTTACCGCCAAACTCTGCGATAATAGCAAGACCCTTAGGCTTACGTGCTTCAAACAATTCCTCTACACGGGGAAGACCCTGTGTGATATCATCACCGGCAACACCACCGGTATGGAATGTACGCATGGTCAGCTGGGTACCAGGTTCACCGATGGACTGTGCAGCGATAATACCAACTGCTTCACCAACCTGAACGCCTTCACCTGTTGCCATATTAGCACCGTAACATTTTGCACAGATACCGTTGTGGCATCTACAGGTCAGAATCGTACGAATCTTCACTGCTTCTACCGGCTCACCCTTTTCGTTTACACCAACAGTCATGATCTTAGCTGCACGACTAGGTGTAATCATATGGTTTGCCTTAACCAGAACGTTTCCGTCTTTATCTTTCATATCCTCACATGCATATCTGCCTGTGATACGATCCTGTAAACCTTCAATTGTTTCTCTACCATCTGTGAAAGCCTTAACAACCATGCCAGGGATCTTTCCAGTACCTTCGCAACAATCAATCTCACGAATGATCAGTTCCTGTGATACATCGACCATACGACGGGTCAAGTATCCGGAATCGGCTGTACGAAGAGCGGTATCGGACAAACCTTTACGAGCTCCATGAGCGGACATAAAGTATTCCAGTACATCCAGACCTTCACGAAAGTTTGACTTGATAGGCAACTCGATTGTTCTACCGGTTGTATCAGCCATCAAACCACGCATACCTGCCAGCTGTTTGATCTGCTGGTTGGAACCACGGGCTCCGGAATCGGCCATCATGAAGATGTTATTATATTTATCCAGACCATCTAACAGGTCTTTGGTAACTCTTCCATCGATTTCATTCCAGGTCTCAACTACGGCTCTGTAACGTTCTTCATCTGTGATCAGACCACGTCTGAAGTTCTTGGTGATCTTATCAACAGTGTCCTGTGCCTCTGCTAACAGTTCCGGCTTGCTGGCAGGAACGGTCATATCAGAAATGGAAACGGTCATGGCAGCCTTAGTAGAATAATGATAACCAGTGGACTTGATCAGATCCAGTACTTCTGCTGTTTTAAATACACCATGTGTATTGATAACCTTCTCCAGGATCTGCTTTAGCTGCTTCTTAGCAACCAGGAAGTCTACTTCCAGTTTTAAGAAGTTTTCAGGATCAGTTCTATCTACATAGCCTAAATCCTGTGGCAGTATCTCATTGAACAGAAAACGTCCAACTGTGGATTCTACGTTACCGGTGATTTCCTCACCTTTTTCATTCTTCTTGGTCACACGAATAGTTACACGGGAATGCAATGTGCAGACACCATTTTCGTATGCAAGAATTGCTTCATTTAAGTTCTTGAAGAACTTACCTTCACCAGGTGCACCAGGTCTTTCCTGTGTCAGATAATAGATACCCAGAACCATATCCTGTGAAGGAACGGCTACAGGACCACCATCTGATGGCTTTAACAGGTTGTTCGGAGATAACAGTAAGAAACGACATTCTGCCTGAGCTTCCTGTGTTAATGGAAGATGGACAGCCATCTGATCTCCATCGAAATCGGCATTGAAAGCGGTACAAACCAAAGGATGCAGCTTAATAGCCTTACCTTCTACGAGGATAGGCTCAAATGCCTGGATACCTAATCTATGCAGTGTGGGGGCACGGTTTAACATAACCGGATGCTCCTTAATAACTTCTTCAAGTACATCCCAAACCTGGGTATCAAGTCTTTCTACTAATTTCTTAGCATTCTTGATATTCTGTGAGATGCCTCTGGCAACAAGCTCTTTCATAACGAAAGGCTTGAATAATTCGATTGCCATTTCCTTTGGCAGACCACACTGGTAAATCTTTAATTCCGGTCCTACAACGATAACGGAACGTCCTGAATAGTCAACACGCTTACCTAACAGGTTCTGACGGAAACGTCCGCCCTTACCTTTTAACATATCGGATAAGGATTTTAATGCTCTGTTACCTGGTCCTGTTACAGGACGGCCACGACGACCATTATCAATCAAAGCATCAACAGCTTCCTGGAGCATTCTCTTCTCATTACGAACGATGATGTCAGGTGCACCCAGCTCTAACAGTCTCTTCAGACGGTTATTACGGTTGATGATTCTTCTGTATAAATCATTTAAATCAGATGTAGCAAATCGACCACCATCCAGCTGTACCATAGGACGTAAGTCCGGAGGGATAACCGGTACTGCATCCAGGATCATCCATTCAGGTTTGTTGCCGGATTCACGGAAAGCTTCTACAACTTCCAGTCTTTTGATGATTCTGGCTTTTTTCTGACCAGAAGCATCTTCCAGATCAGCCTGCAGTGTCTGATGCTCTGCTTCCAGGTCAATACCTCTCAGCAACTCTTTTACAGCTTCAGCACCCATTCCTGCACGGAACTTATTACCATATTCATCTTTTGCATCCTGGTATTCCTTTTCAGATAATACCTGCTTGTATTCCAAATTGCTTTCGCCTGGATCCAATACAATATAAGATGCAAAGTACAGAACTCTCTCCAAAATTCTTGGAGAAAGATCCAGGATCAGACCCATACGGCTTGGAATTCCCTTAAAATACCAGATATGGGAAACCGGTGCAGCCAGTTCGATATGACCCATACGCTCTCTACGAACAGATGCTTTGGTTACTTCTACACCGCATCGATCGCAGACAACGCCTTTATATCTAATCTTCTTGTATTTACCACAATGACACTCCCAATCTTTACTGGGTCCAAAGATCTTTTCACAGAAAAGACCATCTTTCTCAGGTTTAAGAGTTCTATAGTTAATGGTTTCCGGCTTTAATACTTCTCCGTGGGACCATTCTCTGATTTTCTCAGGTGACGCAAGACCAATTTTGATTGCATCAAATGTCATTGGCTGATACGTTTGTTCTTGTTTTGTTTCGGACATTTTGGCACTCCTTCCAATTTTAGTAATGCACTTCTAACCTATCGATGGTTTAGTTATTCTTCATCAGGGGAATCAATTGCTTCTTCGTCAAGTACGAAGTCCTCTTCCTCTTCCAGCTCTTCCTCGTCTGCTACGAGTTCTCCGCTTTCAGGATCAAACTTCTCTTTCTGAAAACCGTCAAAGGATTCATTTTCCTGGTGGAAATTCTTGGAATCACCTTCCAGTTCAGTACGGTATTCTGTATCGCCGTAATCAACATTTTCCACGATTTCAACTTCTTCGCCATCCTCACGAAGTACTCTTACATCCAGACCAAGGGACTGTAATTCTTTTAACAATACCTTGAAGGATTCAGGGATACCAGGTTCAGGGATGTTGTCACCCTTGATAATTGCTTCGTATGTCTTAACACGGCCCACTACATCATCGGACTTAACAGTTAAGATTTCCTGCAGAGTATAAGCAGCACCATAAGCTTCCAGTGCCCAAACTTCCATTTCACCGAAACGCTGTCCACCGAACTGGGCTTTACCGCCAAGTGGCTGCTGGGTTACTAAGGAGTAAGGACCGGTAGAACGTGCATGGATCTTATCATCTACCAGATGATGGAGTTTCAGGTAATGCATGTGTCCGATTGTGACCGGGCTGTCAAAATACTCGCCGGTACGACCATCGCGAAGTCTTACCTTTCCATCACGGGAAATTGGAACACCCTTCCAAAGTTTTCTGTGCTCTCTATTATCGGATAAATACTGCATTACTTCCGGCAGTAATTCATTTTTATATTTCTTTTCAAACGCATCCCACTCAAGGTTTACATAATCATTTGCAAGATCCAGAGTGTCCATGATGTCATTTTCTTTTGCTCCATCGAATACAGGTGTTGCTACATTAAAGCCAAGTGCCTTTGCAGCAAGTGAAAGATGGATCTCCAATACCTGTCCGATGTTCATACGGGAAGGTACACCCAGAGGATTCAATACGATATCCAGAGGACGACCGTTTGGCAGATAAGGCATATCTTCAACAGGTAATACACGGGAAACTACACCCTTGTTACCATGACGACCAGCCATCTTATCACCAACAGAGATCTTTCTCTTCTGTGCGATGTAGATACGAACTGCCTGATTTACACCAGGAGATAATTCATCACCATTTTCTCTTGTAAATACCTTAGCATCTACAACGATACCATATTCACCATGAGGTACTTTCAAAGAAGTATCTCTTACTTCTCTTGCCTTTTCACCAAAGATAGCTCTTAAGAGTCTTTCTTCAGCTGTCAGTTCTGTTTCTCCCTTAGGAGTTACTTTACCAACCAGAATATCACCGGCACGAACCTCTGCACCGATACGGATAATACCGCGATCATCCAGATCTTTTAATGCATCGTCACCAACACCAGGTACGTCACGGGTGATTTCTTCCGGTCCTAATTTGGTGTCACGTGCTTCTGCTTCGTATTCTTCGATATGAACAGATGTATAAGCATCATCTCTTACAAGTCTCTCGCTTAACAGTACAGCATCCTCGTAGTTGTAACCTTCCCAGGTCATGAAACCGATCAGAGGGTTTTTACCAAGTGCTAATTCACCCTGTGATGTGGAAGGACCATCTGCGATTACTTCTCCTGCTGCTACACGGTTGCCCTTGAATACAATTGGCTTCTGATTATAGCAGTTGGACTGATTGGATCTGGAGAATTTGGTGAGACGGTATTCCATTTCCTTACCGTCATCATCACTCTTGATCTTAATCATGTTAGAGCATACATAAGTAACGGTACCAGCCTTTTTAGCAAGTACACACACGCCTGAATCGACAGCTGCCTTTGGTTCCATACCGGTACCAACTGCAGGTGCCTCTGTAAACAGAAGCGGTACTGCCTGACGCTGCATGTTGGATCCCATCAGCGCACGGTTAGCATCATCATTCTGTAAGAATGGAATCAGTGCTGTTGCAACAGAGAATACCATTCTTGGAGATACATCCATGTATTCAAACATTGTCTTCGGATATTCCTGTGTTTCATCCAGGAAACGACCGGAAACAGAATTTCTTAAGAAGTGTCCTTCTTCATCCAGTGGCTCGGAAGCCTGTGCTACATGGTAATTATCTTCTTCGTCAGCTGTCATATAAACAACTTCTTCAGTAACACGTGGGTTTGCAGGATCAGTTCTGTCTACCTTACGGTAAGGTGCTTCTACAAAACCATATTCATTAATTCTTGCATAAGATGCAAGAGAGTTGATCAGACCGATGTTAGGACCTTCAGGAGTCTCGATAGGGCACATTCTGCCGTAATGGGAGTAATGTACATCTCGAACTTCGAATCCGGCTCTATCTCTGCTCAGACCACCAGGACCTAATGCAGATAAACGTCTCTTATGAGTTAACTCACCAAGCGGGTTATTCTGATCCATGAACTGTGACAGCTGGGAAGAACCAAAGAATTCCTTTACAGCAGCCTGTACAGGTTTGATATTGATCAGAGCCTGTGGGGATACTTCCTCAGAATCGTGTGTTGTCATTCTTTCACGAACAACTCTTTCAAGTCTGGACAGACCGATACGATACTGGTTCTGTAACAATTCACCTACGGCACGGATACGTCTGTTGCCCAAATGATCGATATCATCGTTATTTCCGATACCATATTCCAGATGCATATTATAATTAATGGAAGCAAAAATATCTTCCTTAGTGATATGCTTTGGAATCAGCTCATGTACATTCTTACGAATTGCATCAGCAAGGGCTTCCGGATCTTCGGAGAACTCTTCTAAGATCTGAGCCAGCACAGGATAATAAACCAGTTCTGTGATGCCCAATTCCTTAGGATTGCAATCTACAAAATGAGTCAGATCAACCATCATATTGGAAAGAACCTTCTCATTCTTTTCTTCTGTCTGAATATATACAAAAGGAACAGCAGCATTCTGGATCTGATCTGCCATTTCAGCAGTAACCTTTGTGCCGGCTGCAGCAATCATTTCACCTGTTAATGTATCAATTACATCCTCAGCCAGAATATGATGTCTGATTCTGTTACGTAACATTAACTTCTTATTAAATTTATATCTACCAACCTTCGCCAAATCATATCTTCTGGGGTCAAAGAACATGGCATTGATTAAGCTTTCTGCACTATCAACACTCAAAGGCTCGCCTGGACGGATTTTTTTGTATAACTCTAACAGACCCTCCTGATAATTTTCAGCAGTGTCTTTTGCGAATGTAGCTTCAATCTTAGCTTCATCACCGAAATACTCTCTAATCTCGTCATTTGTACCCAATCCCAAAGCTCTGCAAAGTACAGTTACCGGGACTTTTCTGGTTCTATCAACACGAACGTAGAAAACATCGTTGGAGTCAGTCTCATACTCAAGCCATGCGCCACGGTTAGGAATAACGGTACAAGAGTACAGTTCCTTACCAATTTTGTCATGTGCGATATCATAATAGATACCAGGAGAACGAACCAACTGACTTACAATAACACGTTCTGCACCGTTAATTACAAAGGTACCGGTTTCTGTCATTAAAGGAAGATCACCCATGAAGATCTCGTGTTCACTGATCTCTTCTTTTTCCTTATTATACAGACGCACCTTTACTTTTAACGGAGCTGCGTAAGTAGCATCTCTTTCCTTACACTTCTCAATAGAATACTTGACGTCATCTTCGCACAATTCGAAGTCAACAAACTCAAGACTCAAGTGTCCGCTATAGTCTTCAATTGGAGATATATCATCAAAGACTTCCTTTAAGCCTTCATCGAGAAACCACTGATAAGAGTTCTTCTGAACCTCGATCAGGTTGGGCATCTCCAAAACCTCTTTTTGCCGCTGATAACTCATACGCATGCTTTTGCCGGAAGCAATAGGACGTATTCTGTTTTTTTCCATTGACATTTCACCCCATTCTTATGATTTAATGCGAATGTTTATATGCATAATGCATTGCTCACATTCAAAGTTGCCATTTTACGATAGTATCGCAAAATAGCATACCACACCACAATAGTGCACTATCCATTCTACAACAAGGATTTTGGTTAGTCAAGGATAACTTGTAAAAGTTTTTCAAAAAACTTCTACAATTAATTTTTTCATTTAATTGGGAATATTAGAATCCGGAGAACCCAGGATTTAAGCGTGTGTTGTCTGTTTTCTTTGAAAAAAGGACCGGGTATGTTACCATACCCAGCCCTGCTTTTGCTCTCAAAATTATTTAAGAGTAATCTTAGCGCCTTCTGCTTCAAGCTTAGTCTTAAGATCGTTAGCTTCGTCTTTAGAAGCACCTTCCTTTAATACCTTAGGAGCTGCGTCTACTAAATCCTTAGCTTCTTTTAAGCCAAGACCAGTTGCTTCACGAACAACTTTGATAACCTTAACTTTGTTAGGACCAACTTCTGTTAATTCAACATCGAAGGAATCCTTTTCTTCTTCTGCTGCTCCTGCTGCGCCAGCTGCTGCTACTACAACACCTGCTGCTGCGGATACACCAAATTCTTCTTCACAAGCTTTTACTAAGTCGTTTAACTCTAATACGGTTAACTCTTTGATAGCGTCGATTAATTCGCTAGTAGATAATTTTGCCATTATAATTTACCTCCATGATAAGTTTTGTTTTTTGTTAGTTATGGGACATTGCTGTCCGGGTTTTCTTTATTCTGCCGGTGTTTCAGCTACTGCTTCTGCCGGAGCTTCTGCAACTGCTTCTACTGTTTCAGCCGGTGCTGCTTCTTCAACTGCAGGTGCAGCAGTTTCTCCTGATGCGCCGCCTTTTTCAGCAAGCTGATTCATGACACGAGCGAAGTTGGTAATAGGAGACTGAATGCTGCCAAGGAACTTGGACAGTAATTCTTCTCTTGAAGGGATAGCTGCTAACTGTGCGATTCCCTTTGCGTCATAAGCAACGCCATCAACTACACCACCCTTAACTTCAAGCTTCTCTGCTGTTTTTGCAAACTTGTAAAGAATTCTTGCAGGTGCTGTTGCATCTGTTGTGGAAATAGCAATTGCGCTAGGTCCTTCCAGATATGGAGCAAGTGCTTCAAAATCTGTACCCTTGAACGCGAAGTTCATAAATGTGTTTTTGTAAACCTTGTAGGTAATGCCTGCTTCACGCAGCTGTTTACGAAGTGCTGTATCCTGTTCTACAGTAAGACCACGATAGTCTACTAAGACAACAGACTGTGCATCTTTGATGCCTTCAGCGATTTCGTCTACGATAGGTTTCTTTAATTCAACCTTTGCCATTTTACTTTTCTACCTCCTTATAGATTTTGTTTGAGGTTTCTCAAATGAACCGCAAGGCAATCCAAATAAAAAAACCTCCCTGAAGACAGGAAGGTTAATAGTCTATTAACTCTCATCCTCGGTAGGCGACTAAGCTTACGTTCTGTTTCCAGAACACCTACTGTCTTCGGCATGGCGATCAAATATTGTAACCATAAATGGTTTTATCTCTGAACGACCTTAGATAGATTACCACAAGGTCAGGTGCATGTCAATAGTTTTTTATGGTAATTGTAGATATCCGTCAGCGTCAATAGTTACGTTTGTGGATATCTGCTGCATATAGGAAAGCACTCTTTCTTTTTCGAAGCCATCTAACAAGGTCGCATGGCAGCCTTCCTGCAATACCGGCACAAACTGGAAAGATTGCAGTTTGTCATTTGCTATTTCTACTTTTACCAAACAGGTATCAACTTTTTTAGAATTAAATAAGTAATTTCCAAGGCTGTAAATCACCGGAACGCCATCCACAATATCAATCTGCTGCAATACATGAGGATGATCTCCTATAATCAAATCTGCTCCTGCGTCTGCGATTTTCCCCACCTGGTCCAACTGTGCCCAATCAGGCGCTGCATCATTTTCAGTACCCCAATGTACATATACTACAACGAAATCACTGTTTTGTTTTGCCTCTCCAATAACTTCCAAAAGTTTTGTAGGATCCCAGCACCTGAACACACCAGGGGTAACAGCTGTGGCTCCCTTTGTATCCGGGATATCCAGTCTTTCAATCTGAGTGGCTGACACAACAGCAATTTTTGTATCATTTATAATAAAATATGCAGGATGGGAAGCCTCTTCCAGATTTCTGCCTGCACCCACATGAGGCATTCCCAGTGCATCCAGAGTATCCAGACTATCTAGAAGGGAAACCTCTCCAAAATCGCTTGCATGATTATTAGCAAGTGTAACAATATCTACTCCCATTTCCTGCAGATAAGAAGCTGTTTCCGGAACAGCACGAAAGGTATACAATTTTCCCTCCAGAGGTGTGCCTCTCTCAGTATATGGAAATTCATTATTTAACATAAAAATATCTGCAGCCTGCATTTCTTCCCATAAAGGAGCAGAAAATGCTGATTTAATTCCATTTCCGGATCTTTCTATAGTTGACATAACTGCATATTGTTTATCAAATAAAATATCTCCGGCAAAAGCCATAGTGATCTTATCCGGATCGGCTGCTTCTTTTGCATATATATGATTCTCTGCCATCTTTTCCGTGTCTTTTAAGACCGCACCATAGCGAGAGTTATCTTCTTCTTTTAATTTTTCTTCTACTTTTTCAATTTTTTCTCCAACCACCTGTATAATATTTTCGCCGGCGCTTCCACCGGATTCCTCACCGGCCTGATTAATCGCTGCCACCAATTCAGACGGGCCAATCCACACTACCAGTAAGATGCAGCCAAGTGTCAATACGCCCAGCAGGCTAAACCAGAATACCAGCAGAAAATCTATTTTACTTTTCTTTTTATGATTATTTGTCATGTAGTCCTCACAGGTGCCTGACTATTTTTAGTCTTATTCTTTATTTATGGCTTTCTATATTTACAGTTATCCTTATTATAACAAAAAAGAGCACGGTATGCACCGTGCTCTTTCAACTCTTGGATTAGAATTTTGATGTGTTAACTTTAACACCAGGTCCCATTGTGGAAGTTAAGGTAATGCTTCTTAAATACTGACCTTTTAAGCTGCTTGGTTTAGCCTTTACAATAGCGCCCATTAAAGCATCGAAGTTCTGCTGTAACTGTTCCTCAGTAAAGGAAACTTTTCCAACAGGAACGTGGATGATGTTTGCTTTGTCAAGTCTGTACTCAATCTTACCAGCTTTGATATCGTTAATAGCTTTGGTTACATCCATTGTTACTGTACCAGCTTTTGGGTTTGGCATTAAGCCTTTTGGTCCAAGGACTTTACCTAAACGACCAACAACACCCATCATATCAGGAGTAGCAACAACTACGTCGAAATCTAACCAGCCTTCACCCTGAATCTTAGGGATCAGATCTTCTCCGCCAACGAAATCTGCGCCTGCAGCTTCTGCTTCGTTCAGTTTATCACCTTTAGCGAATACTAAAACCTTTACAGATTTACCTGTACCGTTTGGTAATACAACAGCGCCACGAACCTGCTGTTCAGCGTGACGTCCGTCACAACCTGTTCTGATATGAGCTTCTACAGTCTCATCAAACTTAGCAGTTGCAGTCTTTTTTACTAATGCGAGGGCATCAGCAGGATCATACATAGTTGCACGATCTACCTGTTTAGCAGCCTCGGTATATTTCTTTCCATGTTTCATTTCAAATCCTCCTAGTGGTTCTATCGGTACCTTAAAGATACCTCCCATTTGATATTATTAGTCTTCTACTGTGATACCCATACTTCTTGCTGTACCAGCGATCATGCTCATAGCTGATTCAATGCTTGCTGCATTTAAGTCAGGCATCTTAGTCTCTGCGATTTCTCTGATCTTATCTTTAGAGATGGTTGCAACCTTATCTTTGTTAGGCTGGCCTGATCCAGATTTCAGATTACATGCTTTCTTCAGAAGTACTGCAGCAGGTGGAGTCTTCGTAACGAAGCTGAAACTTCTGTCTGCGTATACTGTGATGACTACTGGGATGATCAGATCACCCTTATCAGCTGTCTGTGCGTTGAACTGTTTTGTAAATTCAACGATGTTAACACCGTGCTGTCCAAGTGCAGGACCAACTGGTGGTGCTGGTGTAGCTTTGCCAGCAGGAATCTGTAACTTAATATATCCTTCTACTTTCTTTGCCATGATGGCTACCTCCTAAATAATGTGGTTAGGCGCATTTCTGCTCCCACTATGAAAAAGCAATTCTCACAGTATAAATACCATGATCCTGCGTTTTTCCGTGTATAGTATTAGTTCATCTTACGAACTTCTGCAAAACTAATCTCAACAGGTGTTTCTCTGCCGAACAGTTCTACATTGATTGTTGCAGTCTGTTTACCGAAGTCAATTCTCTGAACAACTCCGACGGTATCTTTCCAGACACCTGCTACAACTGAGATTGTGTCGCCTTCTACGAAATCTACGGAAACATTGTCCGAACGGATTCCAAGCGGTTTCACATCTGCATCGCTAAGTGGTACCGGTTTACTTCCGGGTCCAACAAAGCCTGTAACGCCTCTGGTATTTCTGACAACATACCATGTGTCATCATTCATCACCATATTGATCAAAACATAACCAGGGAACATTTTCTTGGAAACATTCTTTCTGGCACCGTTTTTCATCTCATAACTATCAACCATCGGTACTCTGACTTCCAGGATCTCTTCCTGCAGGTTTCGGTTTTCAATGGTCTTCTCAATATTGGCTTTTACTTTATTCTCATATCCAGAGTAGGTATGCACAACATACCATTTTGCTTCTGATTCTGCCATATTCATCGACCCCGCTTATTTACATTGTTAAGAAATTTACGCCATACTGGATTGCAAAATCAAGTACAGCAATAATTGCTCCTGTCACAAGTGATACAACCAAAACTGCAACTGATTGCTTTACAAGTTGGTCTTTATCTGGCCAGATAATCTTTTTGAACTCTGCCTTTACGCCCTTCCAAAAGTTAGGCTTAGCAGTTTTCTTAGAAGAATTTGCCATTTTAATCAATCTCCATTCTTGTCGGCGACCGCAAACTTTGGGCCGACAGGCACAAATTTGCGTGCGAAAATTTATTTTCGCACTATCTCCAATTCTGGGAACTTATTTGGTTTCCTTATGCAGTGTATGAGCCTTGCAGAAAGGACAATATTTCTTGGTTTCCATTCTGTCCGGATGATTCTTCTTTTCTTTTGTAGTATTGTAGTTACGCTGTTTGCATTCTGTACATGCTAAAGTAATTTTTGTACGCATTCCATTCCACCTCCAAGTGCTGATTTCTCTTCAAAAGGTCATTTTTTTGCATAAAAAAGAGCATAAAAAAAAGACCTAATTGTCATCTCGTTTCTCAAATATATCATAAGAGGGAAGACTCGTCAATGTCTTTTTCAAGCTTTTTCAATTTTTTCTTTTTCTTCTTTAATATATAGTATATCATAGTTTCTGCACTAAATCTTCTTGTTTTTTTAATGCTCGCGTGGTAAGATTTATGTATAAAAGTAGGTTTTTATGCCCTGCACGCATTTGGTTTATTTCTGCAAGGAAGCAGAATGTATCAATCACATCTGATATGCGTGTTATTTCAAGGAAGAAAGGAGGGGCAGTTATGGCTGGCTTGAACACTAATACCACTGCTTTAAATAATGTCTATAATTTCTATCTGACTACCTATGCGCCAAAAGCCAGCAGTCCGTATGATACGCATAAGAAAAGCGAACTGCGTAACGTTTATAATTCCATCGTCAAACTGAATAAAGAATCCCCCTTATATCTTCCGGACAAGGACAAAATCACTCAGGGATTTGCTGTTGGCATGAAGGAAAACGCCAGAGAACTCCGTAATACCATCGTGTCACTGGGCGGTTTAAATGAAGCGGATCTTTTGAATAAAAAAGCAGCCTACTCCAGTAATGAAGATATTGTTTCTGCTGAATATATCGGGGAAGATGCCGGCTCTGCTATTGCCCCTTCCTTTGAAATAGAAGTAAACTCCCTGGCTTCCAGCCAGACCAACATGGGAAAATTCTTACCAAATGAAAAAGCAGATATCCCTGCAGATACCTACTCATTTGATGTGAATATTAATGATCTGAACTACGAATTCCAGTTCAATATTAATGACGGGGAATCCAACCAGGATATTCAGAACCGCCTGGCAAGACTGATCAATAATGCCAATATCGGTTTAACAGCTGACGTACTGACCAATGATAATGGAGACACTTCCTTGAAATTGGAATCTACTGCAACAGGCTTGTTCAATGGTAAATCTTCTATCTTCACGATATCTGATGATAAAACCAGCAAGGCTTCCGGCTCTGTGGATTATCTGGGAATAGATTTTACTGTAAAAAATGCTACCAACGCAGAATATCTGTTGAATGGTGAGGAACGAACTTCTTACAGTAATGATTTTACTGTTGGTAATCAATATAATGTACATTTAAAAAACATTGCAAAGGGTGAATCCATTACAGTCGGTTTGAAAACTGACGTGGAATCTTTAACAGATAATATTTCCCAGCTGGTACGCGGATATAATTCTTTTATCAAAGCTGCTTCTGAATATAATGAACAGGCTACAAAGGGAACCCGCCTGGCAGGCGAATTAACCAGTATTGCAGGATTGTATCAAAATGATCTTGAAAACGTTGGCTTGAATATCGGAGAAGATGGTACTATTTCCGTTGATGAAGAAGCATTAAAGGAATCTGCTTTGGATGAAAATGCCGGTGAGCATTTCGCCAGTGTGAAGAATTTCACCAACTCCCTGCTTCGTAAATCCAGTCAGGTTTCTATTGATCCTATGCGATATGTGGATCAAAAGATCGTGGCTTATAAGAACCCATATGCTACCAATAATTTTGCAAGTCCGTATATTACCAGTTCTTATAGTGGGATGATGTTTAATAGTTATTGTTAAGTTCTTTTGCTACAGTTTCCAGTGCTGCAGCAATGACTTTATCCATGTCATAGTATTTGTACTGTCCCAGTCGGCCGCCAAAGATCACATTCTTTTCTGATGCGGCAAGTGTTGCATACTGTTCATACAGGGAATTGTTGCGTTCATTATTAACCGGATAGTATGGCTCATTACCCGGCTTCCATTCTGATGGATATTCCTTGGTTATTACGGTTCCCGGCTGCTTGCCAAACTCAAAATGTTTGTGTTCAATGATTCGGGTGTATGGGATTTCCCTTTCAGTATAATTTACAACTGCATTTCCCTGATAGTTTTCCTCTTCCGGGAGTTCCTCTGTTTCAAAACGAAGGGAACGATATTCCAGATTCCCCAATTTATAATCAAAATACTCATCGATCATACCGGTATAAAGAATTTTCGTGAACGTGTCCTTTGTGTTCTGCAGAAATGCTTTATACTCTGTATTCAATTGTACCGGTATACCTTCCAAAAGTTTCTCCACAATAGCGGTATAACCACCTTTGGGAATGCCCTGATAAGGATCATTAAAATAATTATTGTCAAATGTGAAACGGAGCGGAAGTCTCTTAATGATAAATGCCGGCAGATCTTTGCAATCCCTGCCCCACTGCTTTTCTGTATAGCCTTTGACCAGTTTTTCGTATACATCCTTTCCTGCAAGGGAAAGTGCCTGTTCTTCTAAATTCTGTGGTTCTTCTATATGAAGTTCTGCAATCTGTTCCGCAATCTTCGCTTTGGCTTCTGCCGGCGTTATGATTCCCCACATTTTAGAAAATGTATTCATATTAAAAGGAAGATTGTAAAGTTCATCCTTATATCTGGCAATCGGAGAATTGATATAATGATTGAATTCCGCATATTGGTTTACATAATCCCATATCTTTTTGTCTGATGTATGGAAAATATGGGCCCCATATACATGTACCTGAATATCCAGCTGTTTTCTGGTATAAATATTACCGGCAATATGATCCCTTTTGTCGATAACCAGACAGGTCTTTCCTTTTTTCTTACATTCATTTGCAAATACTGCGCCGAATAAACCGGCACCCACGATCAAATAATCATACTGCATCTTTCTTTTCTTCCTTCTGTGTTATTAGGATTTTGTTTACGCCCATGTTTGGTCTCCCGCATAAATGCTCCTGACAATTCATGCAGCGCAGGTTTTCATTTGCTTCCTCCAGGAAACGTTCAGGATATCGATAAAATCTGTATTCCCATACGATGAAAATGGCTGCCGCCACGGATAACAACGACCAGGTATAAAATCCCGGCAGCATCAGAAATGGAACGAACATCATCAAATGATCCCAATTAAAGATTCGACAGGTTACGCAACAACGATTTTTCATAAATAAGCGAAACGGGCAAAAAAACAATACGCATATAGTATCGGATACATAGAAAAAAACTGCAATTACCATCATCATGCTATTGGAGAATATTTCCTGAGAATAAAGCACTGCACATATGAATGCAACCAGTGACCAAGCTGCACCTATGATCAGGGTATCTCTTCCACCTTTAGTAACTTGCTGAAGTATTTTTCGTTCCTGCCCTGAAAATGCTTCTCTTTTTTGGTAGTACCTTGCAAACTGCTTTCTAGAGCCCAGTGGCCAATATCCCTCCACAGGCAAAAGCTGCATTATCATATCAAACATCCAGCAAATCCATAAAATATGAAAAAATGTAAATCGATCAAAGAAGTGAAATCCCATCATGATCTCAAAATCAGTATTTCCTGTTAGAAAAAAATAAACCGTGATCACAAACACCGCTACCCGAAACAGGAAACGAAGCATATACAGTGTTCTGAATTTTATCTTACCAGACATGGTAACCGCCTTATATATGTAGTATTTGTGAGCATACGAGTCTGACACCCACCGTGATATTGTAACATAAATAAAAGAAAGCTAACAGAACAGTGTCAACAATTCCTGAAGTCTTTTTTCAAGCGAATGCTGCTGCACTTTTCTAAAACCGTTTAATGCAATCTGTTCCCGTTCCTCTTCATGTGACAGGTAATAATCTACTTTCTCACGCAAATCATCCAGCCCTTCGTAAATAACCAGATCCTTTCCATTTTCAAAATACTGTAACAGCTCCGGTCGATAATTTGTCAGACAGAACCCGCCTGCCGCCAGAATATCCCACACTCTGAGAGGAATCCCGCTGGATATATTCGGAATCGTTATGTTCAGATTAATCTTACTATCATGGAAAACATGTGGCATCTCCTGCCAGTAATCTACCGGTCCGGCTTGTTCTATCCGAAGCTGCTCCGGTGCAGGCTCGCTGGAATATAATGTAACCATGTGTTTCCGTCCCAAAATCTGTAAAGCTCGAAATCTTTCTTCTGCTGCCACTTTATAACCCAATACGCTTCTGGAAAAATACATTGCCAGATTTGCTTCTGATTCCGGCTGTTGTTCTAGTTTATAGTGTGTTTCGATTTCTTCCAGAATCCCCGGTGTTAATAAGGTTTCGATCAGGTTTCCGCCGGATACGTTTAGCTGTGCTTCAATCACTGCATCCAGGTAACCCTTTAAATAGGGCGAAAAACTGTCTACCATAGTGTCATACTTATTTTTACCATATAAGGTTCCGACAAAGGAAATGTCGTGGGCGTATTTCTTTTGTACCAGGGTCAGTTCGTCAGCATTGTCCGGATTTGAATGTATCACCTGCTGTGTTCGCTCTAAAGCCGGTGCCAAGGGAAGATAATAAACGTGCGCCAGACCTTTATCCGCAAATTCCAGATAATCTACTTTATCAAACAGGAATAGATAATTGCAGGTATTATAAATGGAACGATTATACATAGATGTCAATGCTGCATCACAGCTCCAACTGACATAGCGGATATGATGCTGTTCACAGACATTGGAAATCAACGTGAAATAATCCACTGAAAATACCATATCGTACTTATCTGCTGTGAAATATTCACTTAACTGCTGTTCAAACGCTGAATCCCTGTTGGCATCCTTGAAACGTGCCTTAAAATCTGTCACCCGGTGACCGAGTGCGAGAAATGTGGCACGAATATCGGGACCGTTATAGGCATTCCATTGGTACATGAGGATTTGCATGGTTTTCTCCTACGCCTTTATTGCCCAGCGCATCTTCGTGGAACGTGCTCTACTGTTTCGTACACATTCCTCTGCCGATGGTCGGATAACATCTTTTGCTATTTCTTTATAAAGTCCTGCTCTAAGTCCTTCTTTTAACGCTTTCTTTACCAGTTTATCTTCACCGGAATGGAAAGTCAGTATCGCTGCCCTTCCATTTGGTGCAAGGGCATTTGGCAATTTATCCATAAATTGATAAAGCACTTCAAATTCATTATTCACATCGATACGCAAGGCCTGAAATACTCTGGCACTGGTTTTCTTAACCAACTCTTTCTGGTCTGTGTTTGACAGCTTTCGTGTTTCCGGAAGTCGTAAAATTGTTTCTTCGATTAATTGTTTCAAGCTGCCAGTGGTATCAAAGGTTTTTCCCTTACGCTGTGCTTCTTTTAAAGCTGCTGATAGTTCATAGGCATATGGTTCGTCGGAATTTTCCTCCAACATCCCCTGAAACTCCTCCCGTGTAATCGTTGCAAGTCTCTCTGCTGCGGAAATACCAGTTTCCGGATTCAGTCGTAAATCAAGAGGGCCTTCTACCTTATAGGAAAAGCCTCTTTCCGGATTATCGATCTGCATGGAAGAAACCCCAAGATCAGCCAGAATAAAATCAAAGGGACCAACTTCTTCTACAAGTTTATCCATATCGGCAAAGTTCATTAATTTAATGGTCAGGAAATCCTCATCATATCCCTTGCTTTTCAGACGCTCTTTCGTCTTTGCTGACTCGATAGGATCCACATCCGTTGCATACATATGTCCCTCATGATTCATGCAATTCATCATGGCAAGGGTATGACCACCATATCCCAAAGTGGCATCGTATCCAATCTGTCCGGGTTTGATATCCAGAAATTCCAGAATCTCATTTACCATAATTGAAATATGCATACCCGCAGGCGTGCTGCCCTTGCTGATTACTTTTTCAATAGTGTCTCCGTATTTTTCCGGATTTAATTCTTTATATTTTTCATTATATTTTTTTGGATGAGTTCCTCTATAGCGAACGCGTCTCGTATGTTTTTCATTTTGCTGATCCATTTGTGGACTCCTTTGGTTGATTGCATTCCTCTGTTTATTCTCTGTTCATTGTATGTTAATTTAAGTTTGCTGTAAATATATCTTAGATCAAATAAAAGAAGATAAAAAATAGACCAGACATCTCCCAAATATTTATGTAATGATTTAGATAATGATATTAAAGAATTTTTGATTTGTGCCCGTAAGGCATAGATTAGATATTAGAAACAATAAAAGAACTACATTTTTGAACAAAATTCATCGATGCCGTTAACATCTGCGGCAATTTCCAGCCACTTTCTCAGAACAGATTCATCGCTTTGAGCCAAAATAGATGAACGCAGTTTTTCCGGAATCTCGCCTTTTCTTTCAAGGAGCATCAAAATAGATTCCATTCTACCCTCGGTTCTTCCCACGTTTTCCCTTTGCTGCATCAATTCTTCAAATCGCATATATCCTGCCTCCAATTCGCGGCTTTCTTTTAGCTTTTTCACCCGCGCATGAATCCGGTTCACTATATCGTCCGGTTCATTCTCAACTGTCTCATCAGAACTGTTTTCTACATAATGCAAAAAATGAACCAATTCACTGGGAACATCCGCTGCATTTTGCCCTTTTGTATTTAGGAAAATACGCTGTGAACCGTCTTCCAACTATAATTCCGCATCTTTGCAATAGGGTTCGAACACATACCGATACAGTCCCTTTCCAAAAGGATCAAATGTGCAGATAAAAATAATATAGCAAGGCTTCAATTTGCTAAAATCCTCGCCTGGCTTTAAGGATGTAACATCCATTTCAGCCTGATAGAACCTACTACGTTTTGCCAAATTTTTCTCGTCTGTATTCTGCATTTCCAGATTATAAGAAACCTCTGCATCATCTTCAGCATATACATCCAATCTTACGCTTCGAAAATCTGAGCTAAACAAAATAGAATGCTCGGCTCTTACTTTCATTTCGCGTAACTTTTTTCCAATAATCAGCTGTACAATCAATTTACAGGTTTCCGGATCTTCCAATGCTACTGCAAACAGGAAACTGTTATTTAAGCTTAAATCTTGAAATCTTATACTCATAGAACCTCCTGGTCTTTTTACAGGAGATGTCTGTCTATAATGAAATTATAAAAGATATCATATTCTTATTCAATAGAGTTTTGATTCCTGACTATTTAAAATAATGACATTTGCTCATATAGCTTATCCTCTCGGACTTCTTTAAAGAAAAGATTCAGATCATCTTTTTCATGTAGAATCTTCACTTCGTTCTTACATGCTAAAGCCCTATTTCCTGATGCTTTTTCCAAAAGCTTTTCAGAATAGCAGGCTAATCGCTTATATTGTTTCAATGCAAAATCAGCCGTGTGCATTGTTCCGCTTTGTTCTTCTGCTTCAATAATGACTACACCACTACTGATTCCACTTTGTATTTTGTCCCGCTCCACATATTGATATCGTCTCGGCGGAACCGATATCGCATATTCACTAATCAGACATCCTTTATTCTTTAAAATTTCCTGAACCAGCCATTTATTTTCTTTAGGTACAATCTGATCAAGTCCACACGGCATAACCGCAATACATTTTCCTCCGATGCTCAGTGCACCTTTCAGTGCTTCAGTATCACATCCAATGGCTAAACCATTCACAAGATTGAATCCTGCTTCACACACTGCCTTACCTGTTTGATAGGATAAATCCAAACCTTTCAAAGACGCGTTTCTACTTCCCACAACAGCAATACTTTTTTGTTGCTTCAAAATCGAAATGTCTCCCATATAATAGAGAAGCGACGGACATTTTTTCATATGCAATAAAGCATCTGGAAATTCTATATTCTCCTGTTTACAAACCTCTATAGTATACTGTGACATAAAATTTGTCTCTTTTCTTTTATATTATATGGCCTTGCCAAGTGCAAACATCTCTACATTTTCAGCGCCATGTTCCAGCAAAATTTGCTTACAGGCATATAAGGAATTCCCTGTTGTAGTGACATCATCCATTAATAGGATTATATCATTTTTTACAGACATACCATGTAATGTTTCTATCGTTTCTAAATGAATATGCCTTTCCCGGCACCCACCTGTTGCAAGCTTTTCAATGGTCTTAGTACGTTTTAAATAATAAACTTTATTAAATGCGATTATTCAGCGCCAATTGCTCTCCTAACTGCGTTATCCCTGTCACATGCTTTTCCACATTACTGGATGGAACCACGAAAATCGTTACTCCATCACAAATTTCAGCATCCACTAAATTATAGAAATAATTGATTGCTGACGACTTGCCCTCTTTCAAATCTAAAATTTTTCCACTAAAAACATCAAACAAAGGACTTTTAATCTTTCGTTCTCGATCCAGCCAATACTTATGGTAATTACTATAAACCACTATATCTCCTGTATGGTTCCACGTTTCATTTCTAAATACCATAGTATGTCCTCCAATTTTTATTGACTGCTATTCACGTTTTCCTTATTATAATTTGGTTTTCTGCTAAAAGAAACCAGTCATAAAAATCTTTGGTACTATTGCACAATAATTTTATCTGTGTGCTATCTACGGTATTCCTTGACACTTCCACTCCAACTCGTCAAAATAAAGATAGTTTTAAAAATCAGGGTATTAAATACCACCATTGTTTTATAAAGAAAGGCACTCCATGCTCCCAATTTCTGTTTGTATCATTGCTAAAAATGAAGAAAAAAGAATCGAAAAATGTCTACAGTCCCTGGTTCCATACGATTTTGAAATTGTTCTGGTGGACACGGGATCAACCGACAGGACAGTAGAAATTGCGGCTAATTATACAAAACATATTTATGATTTCACCTGGTGTGATGATTTCTCTGCTGCCAGAAACTTTTCTCTTGAGAAAGCCAGTAATGAATTCATCTTTATGATGGACTGTGATGAATGGATTACCTCTATTGATGCGGAGGAGATGATATATTTTATTCAAAATCTTGGGACACAGGTTGGTGTTGTGACAAGGCAGAACATGATCAGACAGCATGTATCTGGATCAGATAGTGAGCAAACCAATTATGTTATCTCCGGCTGTGATCAGACAGAACGATTGTTTTCCAGGAAACTCTACCATTATGTTGGACTTATTCATGAACAGTTGAGTCCCATTGAAGGTCAAGAGCTTCCTTGTCTATTACTGCAGACTACCATTGGACATTCCGGCTACGATATGACCGATGAAGAAAAGACAGCTAAGGCCGTTCGTAATGGAACCTTATTAGAAAAGGAACTGCTTGTCAATCCCAATGATCCCTATCTGTATTATCAGCTCGGCAAAAACTCGGAGCTTATGGGAGAGTTTGAAAAAGCACTTACTTTTTATCTCAAGGGAATGGAATTTCAATTAGATCCAACTCTTGCCTATGTGGAAGCTATGGTCATTCGCTATGGCTCCCTTCTTTTACAGCTAAACAAAAAAGAGGATGCCCTACAACTGGAAGGCATCCTGGAACTTTTCCCTGATTCGGCAGATTTTACTTATCTAATGGGGTGTATCTATAAGCAAAACCAAATGTTTAAAAAGGCGGTAGAACAACTCATCCATGCTGTAAAATTTGAGCATGCAAACTTAAATGGTGCTAACAGCTTTTTAGCTTATCATATGCTTGGAGAGATTATGGAAGAAATCGGTAATCCAACCGAAGCCAGTTCCATGTATGAAATAGAGCAAAAACTGATTAAATCTGCAAATTTTCGGCATATCTAAATGGAATAATATCTCTTGGTGGAGTCTCAATATAGGCTTGTTCTCTATGCATAAAATTGACAATTTCAGCCTTGCTCATTGACCCTAATTATAATATACCCATAAGGGTGGACACTTTCAATTCTTGAACCCCACCCTTTAGACAGATTCAAAAATCATGTAACCTCATAAAAAGACATCTGACTTTTTGAGTCTGATATGGTACTCTAATACAAAGAAAAGGAGTACCAGTTTATGAGCAGAAGTCAATTTACAGATGAGCAGATTGCGCTCTTAAAAGCAAACTCATACACCTACCATGTGACCGCTCGCCAGATTGCGTTCACGAAAGAATTCAAGGAGATATTCTGGACGGAATACCAGAACAGAATGACTCCACGCAACATTTTTAAAAAGTATGGTTATGATACGGATATCCTTGGTGCGACCCGTATCACCGGTTTTCAGCAGTCACTAAAACGGGAGACCGAAGCAGGATTACCATTCTATGAGGGTTCCCGCCCACCAGGACTGAAAAAAGAGCTGATCTCGAATGATGATGGCTCGCCAACGGCTGAAACATTCAAGGACATGCAACACCGGCTGGAGTACCTTGAACAGGAGATGGACTTTTTAAAAAAAATTATATCGACCAGAAATACAAGGAAGCAGGTGCATTGCTCATGAATGATTCTTCCAGCGTATTCGAGGTGATACATGAATCTGTCTCCAACGGCAGTACAAAGCTTTCCGTAGCACGCATGTGTGAGTATGCCGGTGTATCAAGAAGCGGCTACTATGCGTGGGTCGCAGCTGCACCCATAAGAGCGGCACAGGAACAGCAGGATCGAGACGATTTCGAATTGATCCTATGGGCATACCAGCAAAGGGGATATTCCAAAGGTGCCAAAAGCATACATATGCGTCTTCTTCATCGGGACGAGCCTGTGATAATGAATTTGAAAAAGATCCGACGTCTTATGAAGAAATTCAATCTCGTATGTCCAATCAGAGCGGCCAATCCTTACAGACAGATGGCTAAGGCACTGAAGACCAGTAATGTAGCAGATAACCTGTTGCAGCGTGAATTCGAGCAATACGGTCCACGTATGGTATTACTGACTGATATCACCTATCTGCCCTATAATGGCATCTTTGCCTATTTGTCAACCATACTGGATGCATTTACCAAACAGATTCTGGCTTATGTGCTCAGCGAATCTCTGCAGGTGGATTTTGTACTGGAAACAGTTGAAACCCTCGTCAGAGACCACGGTATCTCATTAACAGCTGAGACTATTCTGCACAGTGACTATGCCGAAGAAAAAACTATGCCGAAATTATTCTTTTTATTTAGGTGCTTATTTATTTCGCAATAATTCTTCGGCATAGTATTTTTGCTAATCTAATGAGTAAAGAAGTTTTTTTATTT
>JAQUUX010000057.1 GCA_028693705.1 Lachnospiraceae bacterium
ACTCCGCATCAGAAGCAGCAGTATTTGCACGTCGGACTTTCACTGCTTAGATAGCAATGATTCCAAATATAATACCTGCGATCAAACAGATAATGCTGACACCCCAGATCCAGAAGAAAGAGGCTTTGATATGATCTTTAATCTCAATTCCTGCAAGACCAACACCTAAGAAGGTTGCCGGTACAACAGGGCTGATGAATGTTGCACAGTTTCTACATACAACCATGGCAACTGCGGTCTGTACCGGATCTACACCAAACTTATCACCAACACCCATAAGTACCGGGAGAAGTCCATAGAAATAAGAGTCTGTACAGAATGCTAAAGTCAACGGTACGGATATTACACCAATGATAATCGGTAAATATGGTCCCATTGCCGAAGGAATAAAGGATGCAATGACATTTGCCATATGATCCATGACACCGGAATCTTCCAATACGCCTAAGAATACACCAGCTGCAAATAAAGTAGAAGCCATCATGATAGCCGGTCCGGAATGTGCTTTGATAATTTTATTCTGTAATTTTGCACCCGGATAGTTAACAAACAGGGAAACAACACAGCCTACCATAAATATTAAGTAGGATGGCACTGGTAAGAATACCAGGCAAATAATAACAACTAAGGTTAAAATTACATTGAATGCGAATAACTTAGGTCTTGCCAGATCGTTTTCACGCTGTTCTTCCAGCTTTTCTTCTTCAGTAATTACTTCAGTCTGTGCAAGAACTCCGTCTACACCTGCACCACGTTTCTTTTCAATAAATCCCCAGATGATTGCGGTTGCAACTGCAAGGACAATACCAACAGCCTGCATTGGCATTAATTCTGCCCATAATACGTTTGCTTCCATGGAAAGAACAGAAGCAGCTCTCATGGTAGGACCACCCCAAGGCATCAGGTTCATAACACCCATTGCGGTTACACAGATCAGTAATAAAGTGGTTGGTCTCATGTGAAGTTTTTTGTAAATAGGAAGCATTGCCGGAATGGTAATTAAGAAGGTGGAAGCTCCACCGCCATCCAGATGACCGATCATAGCAATAATACAGGTCATCAATGCAACACCTACAACATTACTTCCCACACGTTTTAAAAGTGCATTGATAATTTTGTCAAACAAGCCAACATCTGTCATAATACCGAAATACACAACAGAGAACAAAAACAGACATGCTGTTGAAGATGTTCCTGCCACACCTGATGAGATAAAATCACCGATTTCGGAAACAGAATAAGTTCCGGTTGCTACCAGAATAGCTGCTGTCACGGTAGACACACCAATAAATGCCAGTGATGGAACAGTTACGTTTTTCAGTAACAGGACGATAACAGCAATAATTGTTGCAAATCCTAATACTGCAAGCATTGTTTCATTCATTTGAGTAAACCCCCTAAATCTTTTTGATAGGGTTATTTTAAAAAAGAATTCTTACTGCTCACAATTTCCCTTCATAATATTTATTAAGGTTAATATTAAAAATCTTTAAGATTCGGCTGCTTATAATGTTTTTTTACATTTTTTTCAATATTTTGGCTTTATACGATAAATAGTTTCCACAATCTGCATATCAGAAACCGGTTTCTCTACATAATCATCAATATAGCCATGCTGCTTTGCTTCAATGATCTCTTTTCGTATCTGAGACGTCATGATGATCTTAATCATATCCGGATAAACACTGCTGATTGCCATGGCAAAACAGGTTCCCGAATCATCATTATCTGTTTTAGACAGGTCCTGATCAATCAGAATCACATCAAAGCGTTCTTTTAATAATAATTTTCTTGCATCTTTGGTATTGTTTACAGATGTAATGGATACTCCAAGTTTCTTCAAGCCGCGTTCCAGCAGCCCCAGTACCTTTCCATTATCATCCAGGATCAGCATATGAAGCGTTACCTTCCTGCCTTCCTGGCTTTCTGCAATTGAACCTGCTGCCTCTTCTGCCCTTGGCAGATAGATACTAAAACAGCTTCCCTCACCGTTTTTGCTTTCCACAAAAATGTAACCCTTATGTGAATGAACAATTTGCTCTACAATAGACAGACCAAGTCCGGTTCCCTGTCCTCCTACTTTCGTGGTAAAGAAAGGATCAAAGATCTGATTCATGATCTCCGAATCCATACCGCAGCCATTATCTGTGATTTTCAGACAAAGATATTCCTTCCAGGTTCTGGTGGTCTTCATTTGATGCCGTTTCTCCAATGTTTCACAGGATACCACACTGCCTTCTAATATCACTTTTCCACTCTGCGTTTCTTCTGCTGTATCAACTGTCTTATTTTCAATAGCATGAAAGGCGTTAACGCATATATTTAATAAAACCTGGTTCAACTGGGTCTCATTTCCCTGGTAACCTTCCGATTCAAATTCTTCTTTACAGGTAAAACTAATATTAGCCGGGCAAACAGACTGTATCATCTTTACAGATCTTCTAAGTGCCTTTTTTATAGGTACGAAACTATACACGGTCTCCATATTCTTACGGCTAAGACCTGCAATCTGATGAATAACATCCTTTGCTTTATCAGATGCTTCAAAAATCTCTTTTGCATAATCATAAGATTCTGACTCTTCAGGCAGTCCATCCATCAACATGTCTGCATATCCCATAATCGGCGTCAGCAGATTATTAAATTCGTGGGCAATACCGCCGGTCATAGTACCCATGATCTGCAGTCTCTGTTGATGAGCAATGACCTCCTCCCCTCTCCTGGTTTCTTCCAGCACATGATTCAGATCTTTTAGATACTGGATTTCCTTTTGATTTCTCCGCCTCTGAACTGCCAGATAGAAAAACACACTTGCGAAGATCATCAAGATGGTAAAGATACAGCCAAAGGTAAGTACAATCGTCATAAATCCTGATGAAATAGGCTGATAGATATCTGCATAATCCATAACTGCAGATACAATCATATAGTCATCTCCTGCCTGTGCTCTGGAAAATGCAGAGACTTTTTTTACCCGTGGAAGGTTTTCATCCGTCCACCAATATGAATAGTATTCGCCAACCCCTGATTCCTGCTCATTTTGCAGTTTTACCAGATTCTTTAAACTGGTCAGATCCACATCCTGATATAATTTTTCCCTGCCATCTATAACTGTTTTACCCCATTGAACAATCTCAGGATGCATGATAATAGTACCTTCTGAATCCTTTACCACAACATATCCATTGGTTCCAAGACGAATGTCTGAAATCAAATTTTGATAATAGTCTGCAATGTCTACCAGCAGCGTTAAACTTCTCCCGTCAGGCATTTGTTTCTGAATGGAAAAATAGAACTCATCCTCATTACATCGTACCTCCTCCAGAACCATATCTTTATCGATCTGAAACCGTCCATATACTTCATTAAACGTTGCCTGATTCTGATTCCATAAAACCTTGCCATTTTCATCCGACAAAATAAGATTAGCCACAAAATCCTGGTCATTTCCCATGTATTCCGATAACAGCTTTTCCTGAAAGTCCGTAGGACTTTTCTCTTCCGCTACAAATTCTATCAAAGATGCCAATCTGTTAATATCATCGCAATAGCTGTTTATCTTATCTTCCAGATTATCTGCCAGTGATTCTGCGATTACCAACATCTGTTCTTCCTGTTTCTCAATAATAGTATTCTTATACCGGTTCCATACTGAAAATCCCGTATAAATTGTAAACATAAGGAACAAAATAACCAGTGTACATCCGATATAGATGCCATAGACTGGTTTTTTTTCTTTATTTTTTTTAATGTTTTGACCCTGAACGTCATCTGCCTGTGGCTGCATCATACGGATTCTCCCTTAAGTACGGCAATGCCTTGAATTGACACAATTTTTCATTTATATTATAATTTATTTCAGTATTATTTTCACTCTATTTCATATAGTAACCTGCACATTTTGTGAAAGTAAAGAGGGTTCAAATGTCTGATAGCGTATTGATCGTGGATGATGACGAAGCGATCTGTAAAATGCTTCAAAAAGTAATGAATAGCAATAGTATTGAATCTACCATTGCAAATAGTGGTTCGGAAGCGCTCGCTCAGGTTCAGCGCCAGACTTTTGATGTCATCCTTATGGATATTATGATGGGAGACATGGAAGGTTTTGATGTAATTAAAAAGATTCGAGCTAATGGCATTCAAACGCCGGTTATCATCATTAGTGGCAGAGATGAGGATTATGATGCTTTGTATGGTTTATCCGTAGGCGCTGACGACTATATTACCAAGCCGTTTCGTCCACTGGTAGTTGGTGCCAAAGTGAAAGCTCTGATTCGCAGAAACAAAAACCAGATCTTATCCGTTCGTAATGTTTTGGAATGTGGGTGTTTTCGTTATGATACCAATACCCTGCGTTTTTATAAAAATAATGAAGAAATTTTTCTCTCTTCCAAAGAAAATAGTTTGATGCGTCTGTTTATGTCTCATCCGGATCAGGTCTTTACAAAAGAAATGATTTATGATCAGGTATGGGGTAACACTGTTGCTGTCGATGACAATACAATTATGGTCTATATCAATCGGCTGCGTGGCAAAATCGAAGAAAATCCACAGACTCCTGTATTTATCCTGACAGTTCGAGGACTTGGTTATCGGTTTGCACCACCTTCTGCAGGTTCAGATAAATAAAAATACAAAAAACCACGGTAGATTCTTACGGTATTTTATACCAAGGAATTTTCTATCGTGGTTTTTATTAGTATGTGTAAAAATATGCAATGATTGATTATTATTTCTGTGCCAGGAAGAATTTCACATTGTCCTGTACATTCCCTTTATAAACTGCAGATCCGGCAACAAATACACCAGCACCCGCATCTATTAGTGTCTGTACATTTTCTCTGTTCACACCGCCATCAACCTCCAGCTCAAACTGCAGGTTTTTCTCCGCCATAAGTTTCTTCACTTCCCGCACCTTTTCAATTGTCTCAGGAATTAACTTTTGTCCGCCAAATCCCGGTTCAACAGTCATGATTAATACCAGTTCAACCTGCTCCAAATAAGGAATCAGATCTGTTACAGGAGTACCGGGCTTAATGGTAATACCTGCTTTCTTTCCACAAGCATGAATCAGATCAATGACTTCCTGTGGTTTTCTGGTTGCTTCCAGATGGAACGTAATAATATCTGCTCCAGCTTCTGCAAATTCCTTTATGTAACGCTCCGGCTCTACGATCATAAGATGTACATCAAATACAATATCCGATACTTTACGGATGGATTGTACTACCGGCATTCCAAAACTGATGGAAGGTACGAACACACCGTCCATAATATCAATATGCAAATACTGTGCACCTGCTTCATCCACAGCTTTAATCTGTTGTCCTAACTCCGCAAAGTCAGCGGACAGGATAGATGGAGATAAAATCATATTACTAACGCACCTTTCTGCGATTCTCTTTAGTTCTGTTTTCCAAATACAGCTTCATAATCTTTCTGGAATTTCACAATACCTGCATCTGTCAATGGATGTTTGGTCATCTGCTCAATTACAGAATAAGGAACTGTAGCAATATCTGCACCAGCCAGTGCGCAATCTGTTACATGAATCGGGTTACGAACACTTGCTGCGATAATTTCTGTTTCGATTCCGTGAACATTGAAGATTTCAGCAATATCACTTACCAGATCGATACCCGGCATACTGATATCATCCAGTCTTCCAAGGAATGGAGATACATAGCTTGCACCTGCTCTTGCTGCCAGTAATGCCTGATTAGCTGAGAAAATCAGAGTTACATTTGTCTTGATACCTTCTGCATGTAATACCTTTACAGCCTTTAAGCCTTCTACTGTCATAGGGATCTTTACAACCATATTTTTATGGATTTTTGCTATTTCACGACCTTCTTTGATCATGCCCTCTGCATCTGTTGTGGTAGCTTTTACTTCACCACTGATAGGTCCGTCTACGATAGCTGCAATTTCCTTAATTACTTCATTGAAATCACGTCCCTCTTTTGCAATCAGGGATGGATTGGTGGTAACACCACAAATAACACCCATGTCATTTGCTTTCTTAATATCTTCTACCTTTGCTGTGTCAATAAAAAATTTCATTTGAGTCTCCTTTAATTTAAGTGATCTATTTTTTAAGACATCATATCATCATACAATTTTCATTCTACACCTCTTTTCAGTTCTCTTAAAGATTTTTTTCGAAAAAAGCTATTTTATTTTATTTGATACATAAACTATTAGAAAGATTTCACAGAGGTCTTTCCTTGCGCACAAAATTATCCGATACTTTTCATTTCGCCTGCCGGAAATTATTTCAGAAACATCTTCCCTTTTGTTTGTCGGTCTTTCTTCTCAGTATTCTTATCTGTTATTAGTTTTCATCCGGTGTCATAACCTTCTTACGTTTCAGGTATTTAGAAAATCTGGTTTTTGATAATATTATGTCAACCAGTTCTTTAGACAGACATTTTCTGTTAAAAGATACTTCCTCTTTTTCCGGACTATCTAAACGGTCTCTGGCGTTTTGAACAGCATAAATCAGAACTCGGTCTTTGTATGGTCGACTTTAGTCTGAAAAAGACCATTGCTGAGTGTGATGCCTTATTTTCTGCTGCAGAATTTGCTTCCGGTACACATTTTTTGCAAACTTCTTTTCATAATCGTCTTTTACCACTATTATCCAAGGGTTGCATCAGTGAAGAGGAAGTTATTTCTCTGGAAAAAGAGAACTCACGCCTGTTAATACAAAATGTCCAACCGGCAATGGTTTCACTTGCCTCAAATCTAAAAGCCCTTTACGGTCAGGGTACAAACAGCGGCGGTCTTTGTCGATTACCTAAAGGCAAAGAATATTACCTGTCACTTTTAAAGCAAAATACCGGCTCTGATAAATCTATTTCTGAAATAAAATCACTTCTCACCAGACGATTATCAGCTGATTTTGATTCACTAAAACTTCTGATGCAGAATTCCACCACTAAGGAAGATCTATATGCTATGCGAAATCTAGAACGGCTTTTTCCTTTTTCAGAAGGTGATATGATGTTGGAAGATTTACAGGATAAAATGATTGGCGATTTTCCGGTGATTACTTTTAATCGCTTTATCCGTTTATATCAGATCAAAAAAGTTCCCGGGGACTTACAGGATTACTGTGCTCCTGCTTTTTTTCTCCCGCCGGAACTGGATGATTTTTATAAAAATTCTATTTATCTAAATGTTGATAGTCTTACCTCCGGTATTGATCTGTATACTACGCTCGCACATGAAGGATTTCCCGGTCATCTTTATCAGACCGTTTATCACCGGATACAAAATCAGACACGTCAGGTGCATCCTGTGGAAGCACTTTTCCAGAATAATGGATTCGTAGAAGGCTGGGCTCTCTACGTGGAGTTTATGGCCTATGACTATGCCGCTGATTGTATGGGTACTGGTAATTCTATCGAAGCTCATAAATACACCACTATTATGCAATTAAACTGTTCATTGCAATTATGTCTTTATTCTCTTTTGGATTTGGGGATTCACTATGATGATCTCTCATATGAAAAAACAGCGCAAATGTTATCTGCTTTTGGCATTACAAATCCTGCGACTATTCGTTCCATCTACGAGTATATTGTGGAAGAACCTACAAACTATCTTCAATATTATCTGGGATATTTGGAAATCCTGGAATTAAAAATTGCCGCCAGGGCAGCCTGGGGCAATCAGTATAGTGATCTGCGTTTCCATAAATTCCTGTTGGATTATGGTCCTGCCGACTTTACATATTTAAAAGATTGTTTAGATTCTCCTTACTTTTGATAATTCTGAAAAAAGTCCATAAGATCTTGTAATGCTGTTTCCAGAACTTTCTGTTCTTCTTCCGACAGATTTTTTATTACACCTTCTATCATCTTCTGGTGAAAAAGCTTGTGCTCTGCATAAGCTTTTTTTCCTTTTTCCGTCAAAGATACCAGGACAACTCTACGGTCTTTTTCACTTCGGATTCTTTTTACAAAATCCTTTTTAACCAGACTGTTTACAGAGATAGTGAGTGTTCCTGTTGTAACTGATAATTCCTTAGCCACTGCACTCATATTTTTAGGTGTATTCACGCCAATTGCTTCCATAACATGTACGTCATTGACTGTGACATTTTCATAGGCACCATCCCTGATTGCACGTTCCTCCAAGTTGTTAATATTACGGAATAATTTTACGAGAATCTCATTCAATGTCTGGTTAATTGCCATGTTCTCCTTGTTCCTCCATCATACGATCTATATATCCTCTGTCCCAAAGCAGGATTTTTAACTTCTTCGCTGCTGAAACCGCCGGTGCTGTAAAATATTGGTTTGTCATGACTGCACCCACCATCCGGTCATAATAATCTCTGCCGGCATATGCCTCTTGAACCGCCTTTACTCCAACCGGTTCCGTATAACACTTACATTGTATCGCATAGGTTATCCCCTCTTTTTCTGCCAGGATATCCACGCCGTAATCTCCGCTCCCTTTTGTTACCTCAACTTCCAGAAAGTCGTGCTTGCATAACAGATCTGCACAGAAATATTCAAAATCATGGCCCTCCATCTCATCCATAGGATGTGATTTACCTTGACTCATATATCCCAAGAGTATCAAACCAGTTAAACACACCAGCAATACCACTGCCGTTACGATTATTATGATAATTCCCATAGTACCCCTTTATACCTTAAAATTAATATCATCATAACACAATTTACTTCATTTGTTGACAAGAAACCATTTCGTTTTTAATATAAGGATAGGTTGTCCTCAACCGGAATGGAGAAATTATGGAAAATCTTATTTTTAGCTTAAATGCAACTATCCCAATCTTCCTTACAATGGTAATTGGATATGTTTTACGACAAATGAACTTTCTGGATGATAGTTTCGTTAATACCTTGAATTCTTTTAATTTTAAAATTACTCTTCCTTTTTTGATCTTTCGGGATATTGCTTCTGCGGATTTTTATGAAGTTTGGGATACCAAATACGTTCTTTTCTGCTTCCTTGCTACACTGGTCTGCATTCTGGTTCTGTCTGTTGCTGGATATTTTCTCTGTCGTAAGCAGCAGAAACTTCTAGGGGAATTCATACAGGCTTCCTACCGCAGTTCTGCTGCTGTTTTAGGAATTGCTTTTATTCAGAACATATACGGAACCTCCGGTATGGCTCCTTTGATGATAATTGGTACAGTCCCGTTATATAATGTTGCCACAGTCATCATTCTGTCTCTTACTGCTCCCGGACAGAGCGGCCTGAATCGCTCTACGATAGTAAAGACATTAAAAGGAATCGTTACCAATCCTATTATTATCGGTATTGTACTGGGTATGGTATCCTCATTACTAAGGATTTCCTACCCACCTATTATCTCTAAAACCATCAGCAATATTGCTGTACTGGCAACTCCGCTTGCTTTAATTGGCCTGGGTGCCGGTTTTGAAGGCAGAAAAGCACTCCGGATGATTGCACCAACATTAATATGTACCTTTAATAAATTAATTTTACAGGCTGCCATTTTCCTGCCGCTTGCTGTTATGCTGGGCTTCCGATCAGAGAAACTGATTGCTATTCTGGTTATGCTGGGATCTCCCACCACTGTAAGCTGTTATATAATGGCAAAAAACATGGAGCATGATGGTGTTTTAACTTCCAGTGCTGTAGTCTCAACTACATTTTTAAGTGCTATTACTTTAACTTTCTGGCTTTATCTACTGAAAAGTATGCAGTTAATCTAATTCTATTTTACATGACTCTTGCCAGGATAATGCTTGCTGCTGCACCCGCCAGTGTGGCTGCAAGCGCACCGGCAAATGTCCATCTCGTTTTTTTTACTTTGGTAATCATAAAATACACGCTCATACAGTACAATATGGTCTCCGTACTGGATAACATCAATGATGCTGTAATACCTGTTCTCGAATCCGTTCCGTATTGCTTATAGATGTCAAATAGAATTCCATTTGCTGCTGAAGATGAAACCATTTTTATTAGGAATAAGGGCAGGATTTCACTATACAAACCTAATCGCTCCCAAAAATTCGGACATAGCTTTCCAAGTAATTCCATAATACCGGAAGCACGCAATACTTTTACAGCCATCAGCAATCCCATAAGTGTCGGTAAAATGTCTATCACCAATTCAAATCCTTTTTTAGTTCCTTTTCGAAATGATGCATAGCAATCCGTTTTTTTTACTCCAACCATACCCTATTATTCCAAAAGCAAAAAGTGGGACGATCATTTCTGATAATAATTTCATCCCATATCCTTTCTGCTCTTTCTTTTAAACTCCTGCCAATACATGATTCTACAAAATATAAGTGCCATACAGGTACTGCAAAAAGTTGCCGCCAGACCCGGGCCCACGATTCGGTAAGGCGTAACTGATCCATACTGCATTCGATATGCTATTATATTGATCGGTATTAACTGCAGAGACGAAATATTCAATACCAGAAAGGTACACATGGCATAGTTTGCCTGTTCTTTTTTTTGCTCTGTACGAAGAGCTTCCATCTGTTCCATTGCCTGCAAGCCTGCCGGCGTAGCTGCAGAACCCAATCCCAGCATATTGGCTATTAAATTTACAGCTATATATTCCTCTGCTTTATGTCCCCTCGGAATATCAGGAAACAGATAATGCAACAGTGGTCGAATTTTTTTAACCATTTTCTCCATTAATCCTGCATCTTCTGCAATTTGTAAAATACCACACCAAATCCCCATAACTCCCAACATAGTAATCCCTAATGCAATCGTCTTAGCTCCTGATGAAAGAATTGCTTCTGATACATTACCCAGTTTTCCCTGTATAGAGCCATAGAAAATACCGACTAAAATCATAAATATCCATATATAGTTCAGCATATATCTTCCTTTTTGTTTCGTTACTACCAGTGTATGCCAAATGTTTCTTTCTTTTTCCAGTTCACGATATTTCCTAAAAAAATCCCGCATGAAATTTCCTCTCATGCGGGATTTGATCTTTGACATAATATTCTGATTTCATTCAATGCATCATATTTTGTACTTTGTCTTTATTTAATCTTAAAGAACTTGGTTTCACCATCTAACGTAACGGCTAGATCCTTTAGTTTCTTAGCAGATTCTGCCAACAAGTTAATCGTAGCATTTAACTCTTCCATAGATGCTGTCGTCTGTTCTGTAGAAGCAGCATTCTCTTGAGAAATTGCTGATAAATTCTGAATAATATCCACAACATTTCCTCTTGCACTATCACAGATCTGAGCCTGTCCGTTGATTGCGTCTGTTCCCTCTCTGGAAGAAACAATACCTGTACTTACTTCCGCAAATTTGTTCTTAGTTGCTATCAGTTTCTCCTGTTGATCCTGTAAACGAAGTTTTACTTCATCCATTACTTCCATGGAACTTCTGGAATCATCAGACAGTACCTTGATGATTTCTGAAATTCTTTGAGCAGATCGATTAGACTCTTCTGAAAGTTTCTGAATCTCTGTTGCAACAACTGCAAATCCTCTGCCTGCTTCACCGGCTCTGGCATCCTCAATAGAAGCATTCAAAGACAATAGATTTGTCTGACTTGCAATACTGGTGATCAATTCAACCGCTTCTGATATTTTCTTTACAGAATCATCTGTCGCTTCTACGTTTGCTGATACCTTATGTACTGCTTCTACAGTCTTATCGTTTGACTCGCTCAATTCCTGCATAATCGCTGTAGATTCTTCACCAGCCTTTTGCATCGCAATAGAAGTATCATTTAATGTACTGATATTAGTTACGATTTCCTCGATAACATCACCCATTTCAGCAACTTTTGAAGTTGCAGTTTCAATATCCTCTGCCTGTGAAACTGCGCCTTTTGAAATATCATCTACTGCCGAACTGATTTCGTCAGCAGTCTGACTTGTCTGTTTTGCCACGCTTTCCAAATCATCTCCGGAACTTAAGACTGTTTCTGCTTCTTTTTGAATGTTCCCCACAATTTCCCGTAGTTCTTCTATAGAGGTTTCTACAGCACGACCCATAACGCCAAGTTCATCTTTTCGCTTTAAAACAACAGGATCAACATCAATAGTAAGATTACCCTCGGCCAATCCATTTACTGCCAACTGCGTGTATGCAATTGCTTTTGCAATTTTTCTGGATACTATAATACAAATTGCAACGCCAAGAAGTCCGCATAAAACAGCGATAACAATAATAATATTTCCTTTTTGTTATATATAAGCCTGGATGTCTGCGCTTGGCTGACCTGCAAATACAATACCTGCAATGCTGCCATCAGGATTTTCCAAAGGCATATAATAACAATAATAATTCTGATTGTTTACTGTAAGATTTTTGGTCGTATAGATTTCACCATTTTCATATACTGTCTGCTTTACAATATCAGATGCCTGTGTTCCGGTGATTCGTTTTCCGCTGGCAGCATCAATTAATGATGTGGGCATTCGCGTATCTCCATAGAATATAGTTACATCTGTATCCATATTCTCTGTATAGGCGTCTATTACAGCTTCGTTCTGGGTAATATTAAAATCACCCTTTACCATATCCCCGTCTTCATTTATGGAATATGGATCACTGTTAATGGATGTATAACCTGCATTAACAGCTGTTGCTGTTGCCTGTAAACCACTCAGTGCTTCATTCTGCAATGCCGTTTCCATGCTTTTCACTGAAAATACAGTAACTACCACCGCCATGATCACTAATGGAATAATTGACATTGCCAGTAGTTCGAACTTTATTCCTCTATGCTTTTTTCCTTTGTGCCTTTTTCCTCTGTCTGACGCATTTTTAATTCCCCCTTGGGAATGTTATTTGTATTTTTCATACAATTATGATTTTATGACTTATTTTCTCATATTTTGCACAATTTTTCAATCGTATTCCGTTGTTTTTATTGCATTTCTAACAATTGTTTATACACATCTCTTTTTCCAAGACCTCGATCTTTAGCGACCTGCTTCATGGCATCTTTTTGACTCACACCCTGCTTTTCATAATATGCCATATGTTCTGTCAGACTCATCTCATTCCAAGCTGCGATTTTTTCTTCTCTGCAAGCCTCTCTGCTTTTCCCTTCAATTACCAGCACATATTCTCCTCTTGGTTCTTCTGTCTCATAATATTGCAATGCCTTTTCTAAAGTTGTCGGATAAACAGTTTCAAATCGTTTTGTCAGTTCCCTGCATAAGGTAATCCTACGATCTCCCAGCATTTCATACAAATCTCTTAATGTTTTAATCAAATGATGAGGTGCTTCATATAAAATAATAGTTCTGGTCTCGTTTTGTAATGCTTCTAAAATATATTTTCGCTCTTTTTTGTCAGCTGACAAAAATCCTTCGAAACAGAAACGCCTTGTACTCAACCCGGATAAAGTCAATGCTGTGATACATGCTGCGGGTCCCGGCAATGATGTAACTACAATACCGGCTTCCTGACACTTCTGTACCAGAACTTCACCCGGGTCAGAAATAGCCGGAGTCCCCGCATCAGTTATCAATGCAATGTTCTTGCCGTTAAGCATCTGTCCTACAAGTTGATTTGCTTTTTCAACTTTATTAAATTCATGGTAACTTGTCATGGGTGTTTTAATTTCAAAATGGTTTAATAATCGAATGCTGTTTCTAGTATCCTCTGCTGCAATTACATCTACCATCTCAAGAGTTTCTACAACTCTTGGTGTCATATCTCCAAGATTTCCTATTGGTGTCGCACATAAAAATAATTTTCCTGCCATGTCCTATCCTTTCAATATCCGTATATATCATAGATTTCGTCCTGATATATCCCCGGCTCCTTGTAAATGATCAGTGGTTTCTCCACCGTCATTCTGGGTTTTCCACCTCGTACGGCCTGTAACAGTACCATATTGGGCTCTTTATCCACGAAAGGATATACCAACTGCATTCGCTTTGGTTCTAGCTTATATGCTGTCAGCGTTACCATAATCTCACTTAGACGAAATGGACGATGCACCAGAAACAGGCTTCCGCCCGGTCTCAATAAATGCGCTGCCTGGCTTACCACATCCTCCAATGTACACAATACCTCATGCCGGGCAATCGCTTTCGGCGCTTCCGGATTTGTGATTCCATGCTGACCAATCATATATGGGGGATTACATGTAACGACATCAAAAGAAGCAGCCTCAAAAAGTTGTGCTGCTCCTTTAATATCACCTTCAACAATATCTATTTTTTCTTCCAGATGATTCAAATAAACAGAACGTCTTGCCATATCAGCACTATCATGTTGTATTTCCAGACCTGTTAAATGTGCTGCTTTAGTCTTTGCTTCCAGTAATATAGGAATAATACCTGTTCCCGTTCCCATATCCAGCACCTTACTTCCGGCCTTTACCTCTGCAAATCCGGATAATAAAACTGCGTCCATACCAAAACAGAATCGGCCCGGATCCTGTATGATCCGATATCCGTTCCGTTGTAAATCATCTAATCGTTCCGTTGGTTTTAATTGAATTTCTTCCATTTGTTTTAATTCTCATCCAGCTTGGATTTTGCTTCCCGTTCTTCCAAATGTTTTAATTCTTTTAATTCTTTTTCGGATACTTCCGGTTTATGGTTTTTATGTTTTTTCTTAAACTTCAGCTGATCTACATGATATTCTCGGATTTCTTTTCCATCGTCTACTTCAACCAAAACTTTTACCTGCTGACGAAGAATATTAATGCTGGTAACTTCGCCTTTTAATCCGTCTGCAGTTGTAACATAATCTCCATTACTTGGAAGTTTTCTATTTAGTTCTTCGTATATTTCTTCTTCATTTTTCAAGCAGCACATTAATCTGCCGCACACACCGGATATTTTGGTCGGATTCAAGGATAAATTCTGTTCCTTTGCCATTTTAATAGACACCGGAATAAAATCTGTCAAGTATGTGTGACAACATAATGGTCGTCCACATATTCCTATACCACCAATAATCTTGGTTTCATCACGTACACCAATCTGTCGTAATTCAATTCTGGTTTTAAATACAGATGCAAGATCTTTTACCAGTTCACGGAAATCAATTCTCCCATCTGCTGTAAAATAAAACAAAACTTTATTGTTATCAAAAGTATACTCTGCATCAATCAGCTTCATATCAAGATCATGCTTTTTAATCTTTTCCAGACAAATCTTAAAGGCTTCTTTTTCCTTTATTTTATTGCTGTTTTCCTGCTCATCATCTTTTTCCGTTGCAATTCTGAGAACAGGTTTCAGCGGCTGTATTACCTTGTCATCGGTTACTTCTCGTGGATCACAGACAACGGTTCCGTATTCGATACCTCTTGCCGTTTCAACGATAACATGATTTCCTCTATGAATATCGAATTTCATAGGATCAAAATAGTAAACCTTTCCTGCAGTACGAAATCTTACACCAATTACTTTAATCATAATCTATTAACCTCCCGGCCACATGGGCACATCCGGATTTCCCGGTTTTTATTTCAAATTCTAACTATTTTCTTTTATTGTCAGTAGAAGAAGTTCCATGGTAAGGTCGAAACTGACATTCGCCCGTAATCTGTTTTTAGCTTGTTCCAGAGCATTTATTATTTTTTCAATTCCTTCATAGGCACTCTTATCTGCAACTCTTCTAATAGACTGGATTTCTTCTCTGAAAATCAAATGATTCGCGTCATTCGTTGCTTTAAACAGCAGTGCATCTCGATACCAGATTGCCAGAATATCCAGATAATCCTCCACGTTCAACTTGTATTCATTAATACGTTTAATGTGTTCCATAATCTCATTAACACTCATCTGATGAATATTTTTCAACAAGCTGACTGCTTCATTTTTAATCTGATCAAAATCTTCACTTACAGCAAGAAGTTTTGCTTTTCCTACATTTCCTCTGGCAAAAGCGATACAAACATCCAACTTATAATCCGGCACCTCTAATGTCTGCATCAAAAATTCTTTGATCAGAAGATCTTTAGCCGGTTTCATATTCAACACAACACATCTACTCACAATAGTAGATAATAATGCATTTACATTAGATGTTAAGATCAAGATAACTACATAAGCAGGTGGCTCTTCCAGTGTTTTCAGAAGTGCATTTTGTGCCTGAACAGTCATCTTTTCCCCTTCACTGATAATGTATATCTTTCTGGGGCTGCTATAGGGGGCTATCATCGCATCATTATTGATCTGATTTCTAATATCTTCCACACCAATAGAATTGGGTTTTTCATGCGTTATGTGTATGATATCGGGATGGTTGTCTGAAAGAGCCTGCTTACAGGAATGACACTCTTCACATGGTTCATCTCCACCCTTTTCACACTGTAACGTCTGTGCAAAAACCCTTGCGATAAACTCTTTTCCGGAATACTGCTCACCATTGATGATATATGCATGGGATATTTTTTGCGTCCGGATCGCATTTTGTAAATGTTCTTTTAATTGTTCCTGATCCACAATATCTTTAAACCCAGGCATAGTTCCTCCCAAACCAATAACGGCTTATATTCTTAGGTAAACAAGTCCAATATTAACCCTTGGATTTCTCCAATTTTACTTAATATATCAATATCTTCTTTTTCATCCGATAATAATGCTTGTGCTAGATCATCTAAATTCTGATCAATCAGTCGGATGATCCCGTAAACTCTGTGTCGTCCTTTTCGATCCAGAAAATTTTCTCTTGTAAATTTATGAGAACGACCCACAATTTCATTCATAAAATCTTTAATCAGCCCTCGATAACGCTTCATATCTTTTATATCACGTTTCTTCGCTAATTTACTACCCTGCATGGTAATTTCCTGCATCATAGCATTTAATTGTTCCTGCAGTTCCTGTTCTTCGATGTGGCTTGCTAATGTGAATTTAAAGGAGCCATCGGTTTGTGCCACTTGCTCCGGCTGTGCCGTTTGAGCAATCGGTGTTGCTTGATTTACCTTTAATTCCACACCATCACCTCATTTCGAAAGAGTTATTTGAATATGTGCTTTAATCTCTTTTACACAGTCGATCAGACTATTATTTTCGAACGTCCTGGTTATTCCTGCCTGCTTTAATTTTTCTTTTGAAAAATCCTCGGCATCTGCTAAAAACCTGCGGCAAAGTTCTTCATATTTTGGTTCTATCTGTGCACGTTCTCTATTCAGAGCCCTTTGAAGTCTTATTCCATCATCTAATTCTATCATGACAGGTATGATCTTGTCTTTACCAAAATATGCAACTGTTTTTACATAGGATTCCAAGGTTCCAATCAATATATAATCTTTGTTTATCAGATCAATTTGTCCATCATCAACAGTGAAATAACGCCATTTTCCGTAATATGTATTGTAAACTCTTGCTTCTATTACTTTTCCGGCAGCTTCCAGATTATGAAATTCATCTTCTGTTGTAAAATGATACTCAACACCATCTTTTTCACCGGCGCGAATTGGTCTGGTAGTATATGGCACAATAGTAAAAAGCTTTACATCAGTCTTTTGCAATTCTCTAAAAATTGTATCTTTGCCTGATGAGCTTTTTCCCATAATGTAAATGATCTTGCCCATTGATCCTTTTACCTTTCCTGTCTAATCTGTTATATTACAAGATTATACTTCGAGTACTCTGATCATATTAGTTGTACCAGGCTGCCCAAGTGGTACACCTGCTGTTAATACAACTGTGTCCCCTTTTTTCAAATATCCGCCTTCTAATGATGTCTTAATTGCAGCATCAAATAATTCTTCTGCAGTTTTTTCATGTCCTTCCATGAATATAGGTGTTACTCCCCAAAGTAAATTCATCTGTCTGCAAACTCTTTTGTTGGTGCTGCCGGCAATGATAAGACAGCCTGGTTTATAACGAGAAATCATTCCAGCTGTAAATCCAGACATTGTAACTGCAACAACTGCTGCTGCAGGCATACTCATTGCCATATCACAGGCCGCATGGGATATAGCAGTAGTGATATCCGGTCTGACAATCTCTCTTCTCTTTAATCTTGCTGCATAATCTGTATCAGCCTCTGCACGTTCAGCAATTTTGGCCATGGTTTTTACAGCTTCAACCGGATATTTTCCTGCAGCACTTTCTCCAGACAGCATAATTGCGGTTGTTCCATCATAGACAGCATTGGCAATATCTGTGGTTTCTGCTCTTGTTGGACGTGGGTTTTTAATCATAGACTCTAACATCTGTGTAGCTGTAACAACCGGTTTTCCCATAAACTCAGCCAGTTTTATGATACGCTTCTGTAATACAGGAACGTCCTCCATTGGAATTTCAACGCCCATATCTCCCCTGGCTACCATTACGCCATCTGCCACTTCCAGGATTTCCTGTAAGTTTTCAATTCCCTGCATATTTTCAATTTTTGCAATGATTTTCATCTTGCTGTCACGATCATCTAATATCTCTTTTACCTGCAGAATGTCCTCTTTACATCTGGTAAATGATGTAGCAATAAAATCATAGCCCACTTCTGTAGCAAAAATAATATCATCTCTATCTGTTTCACTGATGTATGGCATGGATAAAACAGCACCAGGAGCGTTTACACCTTTATGATTTGATACCGGACCATCATTCAAAACCTTGCAGATAATATCTTTTTCAGTAATTTTCTCTACTACCATTTCAATGAGCCCGTCGTCAATCAGTAGTGTATTACCAACTTTAACATCCTTTTTCAGTTCTTTATAAGTAATACTAACCTTAGTCTCATCTCCTAAGATATCTTCTGTCGTTAAAATAAACTTCTGACCAGCTTTTAATTCCACTTTTCCAGCTTTAAAATCTTTTAACCTGATTTCCGGTCCTTTTGTATCCATTAATGTTGCAATTGGTAAACCTAATTTTTCACTGACTTTCATTGCACGCTCAAATTTCATTTTATGTTCCTCATGTGTACCATGAGAATAGTTGAATCTGGCTACATTCATTCCTGCCAGCATTAATTTTTCTAACATTTCCTCTGACTCACTTGCAGGTCCAATTGTACAAATTATTTTTGTTTTTCTCATATATTCTCTCCTTCTATTCTATGTATATCATTATATTATTACCTTAACCAACGTGCCTTCTATATTATCATCGGCACTTTTCGATCTCTCAATACCAAGGACATCCAACTTTTTTTGTATTTTGTCTTCTATTACCTTGATAATTGTTCTATCAATCTGTTCTCCCGGCACAATTAACGGTATGCCCGGCGGATATACCATAATAAAATCCGCTGCAATTCTTCCTTTTGCTTCAGACAATGGTATCCATTCAGCTTTGGCATCCAATGCCTTATCAATGTTTTGAACTACTTTCGGTGATATGTGATTTTCTATTTTTAAATAGTTGCAGCCTTGATGTTCAACATCATTTTTACTTTCTAACTGCTTGTCTATTTCCAGTAATGCTCCGGCAAGTCTATCAAATCCTTCTTGAGTGTCCATGATACTCATAATCGCCAACACATAAGTTGACGCCGCCATTTCCATTTGTAAATGATAATTATCTCGTAATAAATCATATAATTGTTTACCGGTAATATTAGTTTCCTTTACTGAAATTACAATTTTACATGGATCCATTTCCCAAATTTGATATTTATTACGTAGTTTTTCTTCATCGGGTATCTGAATTAAAGAAAGCTGTTTCATTTCTTCTGCAAACTTTTTTTTCTTACTTGTATATAATGAAAAAAGACTTTTTCGCCCTTCAATCAATAAATCTATACAAGAATCTATGCTTGCCATCAATATATAAGAAGGACTACTGGTTTGATAAATTTTCAAAAATCTGTGCACCAGATCACGATTAACAAGATTCCCGTTTATATGAAGTAACGCTGTCTGCGTCATAGCCGGAAGCATTTTATGTGTACTTTGAATGACGAGATCTGCTCCACACTGTATTGCTGAAGACGGAATCTCTTCATCTAATCCGAAATGTGCACCATGCGCTTCATCCACAATTAATATTTTATGATGCAGATGAACTATTTTTGCAATTTCTCTTATATCTGACACAATTCCTTCATAAGTAGGTGATGTGATAAAAACAGCTTCAATTCTTTCATTCTGTGCAAGCATACATGCCACGTCTTCCGGTAAAATTGCTCCGGAAATATTATATTCATCTATTTCCTGCGGAAACAAATATACCAATTTACACTGACGTAGATATGCAGTATGATATGCGGATCGATGACAATTTCTTGCCATCAGCAAAGTACCACCTCTTTGAACACTTGCAGATATAGCAGTTAAAATTCCTGCAGTACTGCCATTTATCAAAAACTGAGTTTCCTCTGCTCCATAGAGATTTGCAGCTTTCTTTTCACAAGCCAGTAAAATTCCTCTTGCATCATGTAAATTGTCAAATCCGTCTATTTCCGTGATATCATATCCATAGATATCTGACATCATTCCTGCATTTTTATTTCGTTTATGTCCTGGCATGTGATATGGATAAAAACCGGAATCACGATACTCTTTTAAACGCTGGTATAACTCTGCCACTCTTTTTCCTGTACCTCTGTTCTTTCATAATATGAAAAGTTTCTAGTAAGGAGCAATATTTATCAGCCATAGTTACAATCCAGGCCTCTCTGCACGTTGGTGGAACAATGGTCAATGGCCACATATGTTTTCGAATAATATCTTTTTCTCTATCAGAAAGTTCATATTCCTTAGCGGCATTTCTAAGCGCTATTCCCGGATGATAAAATCCGTGCCATCTGTGTTCTCTTAAATTAACCGGCGTATGCCAATCATACAAAAAGTAGTCGTGTAGCAGAGCCCCTCTTATCAACTCACGACGATTACATTTAATTCCTAATTTCTGGCTAATTGCCAGACTTGTCTGTGCAACAAAAATACTATGCCTGTTTACAGACATTTTTCCATGCTGTATATAATTTCTTGAACTTTTAAAGTTCTTTGATTTCAGAATATCTCCACCACTCTTATTTAGTTCCTGAAAAATACTGGTCTTCTTATTATAATTTTTCATTTGCCGCCTATTGACTCCTGAATCAACCCCAACAAACTTCCTCATCAAACATTATATCATCTTCATTTCGCAAATAATAGAAAAAACTATCTGTCAATCTCTAAGAAAAAATAAATTATTATTACTTATGGCTATGTGTTTTAATTTTTGACATAAAAAAACACTAAGCCATCATTTAATTACGGCTTAGTGTAACAAAATACTCAGCTTATATCATTGTCTGCTGAGCCGGATGAG
>JAQUUX010000129.1 GCA_028693705.1 Lachnospiraceae bacterium
CCATCGGTCAATTCAGAAGTTCCATCCTTTAATTTCTTGGTTCCATCATTTAATTCTACTGCACCATCCTTTAATTCCAGCATCTTGTCTTTCATTTCCTGGGTATCCGGATCTTCCACATCGATGGCAAGCGGGATTCCATTTACCTGAATGCCATCCATCTCAAAATCAGTTACCTTCGCTTTGATCACAAACTCCTTATCGGTATCTGGGAGTACCACATAAGTGAGCTGTTTATTTTCTCCGACATTCGCTGCAGTTGCTCCTGGTGCCTCAATCTCCATTGCATGCTTTCCTTCCAGTATCACCGTGGTCTGCAGCGCAAAATGTTTCCGGTAAACACTGTCTGTCTCACTGTTCTGTGTAAGCTTCAGCTTCATTTCCAGGTTTCCACTCTTTCCACCCAGCTCCTCTCCGGAAATGGCTTTTCCGTCCAGCGTATAGGTCACCGCCACATCCCATGGCAGTTTCGTTCCCTTTAGTGTCCCCTGATAATAGTTCTTTCCTTTTTCTGCCTGAAAGTCTACGGTTCCATCCCTCATGGAGATTGGTTCTTTGGAGGAAAGATTCTTTACGTCCAGATAGTTTCCATAATCTACAACCTGCCCCGCTGTTCCCAGATCAAAGCTGTTTACAACATAAATTTCTGCATTGTTCCCTTCTTCGTCCAGCGTTGCATAAATGACTTCATCCTTTTCTGCTGTGGGAGCCGCATTTACCGTACATACTGCTTCTGTACATAAAATAGCGGTCATTGCCACAACACCTAGTTGTTTCATTCTCTTTGTCTTCATAATCATTTATTTCCTTTCCTTATCATCTAATAATATCGATGTTGAAAAATGGCTGTTTTTTGTTGTCTTTCCTATGAATTTATCAAATATGGAAAGTAATGCCGGGAGGAAGATCAATACTAATATCACGGACAAGATCGCCCCCCTTGCAATTAATACGCCTAACTGGCTGATTACCACATTCGATGATACGATCCCTAAGACAAGTCCTGCTGTAGTAAGAATAGCCCCGGATGTAAAAATACTTCCTGCCGTTTCACTGATGGTACGTGGAATTGCTGTTCTTTTATCAAACAGCTTGCGATTTTCCAGGTAACGGTTTGTAAATAAGATGGCATAATCAACCGTTGCTCCCAGCTGTATGGATGTAATAATCAAATACCCGATATAATTTAATGTCTGTCCCGTAAAGTATGGTACTGCAATATTGATATATACCGATGATTCAATAGTCAGCAGCAGGAATATCGGTAAAGAGAAGGATTTGAGCATCACCAGTAAAATGACAGCGATTGCACCGATTGCGATCATGTTGACCTTTACGGAATCCTCTGTAATGGTCAGCTTCATATCATATACATTGGCGCTTTCTCCAGCAAGGTAATAATCCTCTTCAAAATATGATTCTGACACATCCCGGAGTTTCTGTGCAAAATCAAACGTCTTCTCGCTTTCCGATGGCAGCCTTGCGGTTACTACAAACCGTGTATAATCTGCGGTTGTAAGCAGGCTCACATCGCTTTTTGGCAAAAAGTGATCCGGTATGGTTTTACCTACCGTTTCCACATAAGATAAGACCTGCGATACTTCTTTTAATTCCTTTAATTCATCATTAAACTCCTGCTGCACGGCCACCTTCTCATTTGGCACCATGATAGCAAAGATGGTGGACTCTCCGAAAATATCATTGATTGCATTTTTATCTTCCGCCACCTTAGAATCTGGGGATACCATACCAGAGACTCCATAGTTAAAGGATATCTTGCCCTGTCCCAAAAAGCAGGGAACAATAATAAGAAGCACAACGGCTGCCACCAAACCTTTTACTTTGCTCGCCCTTTTTCCAAACTTCTGGAAGGAAGGCATAATGGAACGATGTCGGGTCTTATCAATCCACTTGTAGCTCATAAGTGTCAGACAAGGCATAAAAATCAAGGTGGTAAGCAGGGATAAAATAATTCCCTTTGCAAGCACGATTCCCATATCCGGTCCAATCCGAAGCTGCATGGCGCAAAGAGCTGCAAATCCGACTACTGTTGTCAATCCACTGGATAAAATGGATTTCAAAGATTTCTTTAATGCCACAGACATTGCCTTTTGTGGATTTTGATAACGCTTCCGCTCCTCCTGAAAAGAGTCTAACAGAAAAATAGCATAATCCATGGAACACGCAAGCTGTAGTATCATGCCTGTGGTTTTTGTGATAAAGGAGATTTCTCCTAAAACCAAGTTGGTTCCTAAGTTCAGTGCGATTGCGACACCGATAACGGTCATAAAAAGAAACGGCTCCAACCAGGAAGACGTTGTTAAAAATAAGATCAGGAAGATCAGCGGGATGATGATGCCGACCATTTTTGAGACTTCAGCATCACTGGTCACCTGTGCATTGACCGTATCCACTGGATTTCCACTGACCGCACCATCTTCTCCAATGATGTCCTTAATTTCTTCCAAGACCTCTTTTTGCTTCTCTTCATCAATGGTCACCTGATATAAAGCATTTTGATCCACATACCAATCCTTGATGGTGTCTTTATCCAGTGTCTCCAACGGCTGCTTGATATTCACCTGATCATCCAGCCACGCAATATCATCTACTCCGGCTACTTTGGCTATTTCCTCTTTATATTCTAGCGCCTCTGGAATGGTTACATCCCGAATCATGACTCGTATGTTGGGAATTGCCTGCTCATAGACTTCATTCATTTTATCCATGGCAATGGTGGACGGCGCCTGCTCCGGAAGATAATCCACGATGTTATAATTGACCTTCACTTGTGTTGATAAGATCACTGATACAACTGCTAAAACACAAAACAGCACCATTACCAGCTTCCTATGGTTTAGCATTTTATAAAATATCTTTTGCAAAACTGTTCCTCCTCAATATAATAATTGTTCCAAAAACTGCCATTCAGTAATTGTACACTTGTATGGTTATCCGACACATGTTATTATAAATACAGAACATTCCTTTTTCTATATGCAATTTTTTGTATAATTGTTCAATATCCGACACCTATTGTTCTTTATGTTCAAAACCATACACAGAAAGGATTTTTCATATGGATAACACAATGAATAACACAACGGAAGATCGACGCGTCCAGAAAACCAAAAAAGCACTTCGGAAAAGCTTGTCCGTACTCTTAGCCAAAAAAAATATACAGGCAATCACCGTGAAGGAACTGACCAATTTGGCAGACGTTCATCGTGGAACCTTTTACTTTCATTACAAGGACGTATATGACCTGCAGGAGCAGATAGAAAATGAAATACTGGAAGAAATCAAGGGGATATTTGATGCCCATCCACCAGATGAGAATCATGACAAAGTTCTAAGCATGCTTACGGTCTTTAATCAGTATTTATATAAAAATGCAGAAATCTGTCACTTATTTATCAACGGAAACGGAAACTATAACTTCTGTGATAAGCTGCGTATGATGATTAAAGACGAGTATCTTCATAAATGGATTGAGAATCTAAGTAAAAAATCATCCGGTGAAGATTTGGAATATTTCTGCGACTTTATCATGGCGGGATATATCGCAGTTGTTGGCCGGTGGCTTGCCGGGCGCATGCAGATCACCCCGGAAGAGCTGACCCTCAAAATGCAGCATATGGCTTTAGAAGGGATTGGATTTTTGAATTAAAAAATAGGCAGGAACGCCTATGTCACGACACACACTCAAATTAGAAAAAGACCTGGCGCAATCCATTTTGAATAAGATCATTCCAGGCCTTATATTATTTGGTTCATACTTGATATGAATTATCTGATTTATCTCTACAGCCTGTGAGTTATAAAATCATTGAAATTCTGTTTAGTCAGATAATACAATCCAGCTAACTATTGTAGAATGCTTCGATCGCTTCACCAATATATTTTGCTGAACCTTCTCCATATTCTGAGTCCATACTTTGTCGCATCTCTATGTTTTCTTTGTATGTTTTTGCTATTTCCAGCAGAAGTATTTTTACATCTCCCATTTGATATAATTGTTTTGCGACAAAATCATACTCTTTAATTAACTGCCGGATTTCAAAAGAATGAACATCTTCATCAATCTTGTCGGCTATTTTTTTCTGAATATCTGCTAATTGTTTCTGATATGATGGAACTACCTCTTGATTATTTGAATTTGTTCCTGCTTTCAGTACAGCCTCTTTACTTCCGTACAGCCCAATCAGTTTCGCATATTTTTTTTGTGCTTCTTCTGAAACAGCACCTTCCATAAATTGCTTTTCAAATGCTTCCATGCTTCCATAACGTTCAATAAATACTTTTTTATTTTCTTCGGTCACGTTGGAAATGATAGCATTATACATACTTCTAATTTCGTCTTCATTGAATACTGTAAAATCCATCCTGTT
>JAQUUX010000130.1 GCA_028693705.1 Lachnospiraceae bacterium
ATTATACCATATGAGCAACTTTCTTTACTACTATGATAGCGAAAAAGCGACATAGGTATCAGACCTATGCCACTTTTCATATTTTTTATCGATAAATTATCTCTATATTCACTATTTCCATTGCACATGCTCGAATATTATTTATTCTTCCTGCCCATTCTAAAGCATTTTCAGCGTTTAGTTGCTCCGTCATTTCTTGTGCCTGTTTCATTTGCTGTATGAGTGTTTCAAGGCATTTCCGTACCTGCTCATTAATATCGGCAAGATATGAATTGAGTTTACCGTTTGTAAGAAGATTAATGTAAGCAACTCTGCGGTATTCTTTCAGATACCGTAAATGACGCTCACCGTATATACTTATCGTTTTTTCCTTTTCGGCGGGTAAGGTCAGGCGGGGTAGAAGATAATCACCTTGCCGCTCATACGTTCCACCAAACTGTTCAAATAATGATTTTTCTATTTTGACATTCCTCCATATGATTTGAATTTTCCTACAATTCAATCATTCTGGCTGAATACAAAGCGCAAGGGAGACAACTTCCTTACGAAGTGTCTCCCTTCGGGTGCCTCTTTTTTATCTGTACTTTTCTTCCATCAGTGGCAATGTCCGCCACAGTTCTTGCAGTCGCCGCCACACTGAATGGACTTTCCAGCTTTCTTATCCTTGATCATACTTTTCACAATCAGTGATACTATTACAATCAATCCAATTCCTACAAGTGCAGTTCCCATTCTGTGACCTCCTTTATTACTTAAATCGTTACACTCGAAAATCCATTTAAAATCACCTTCGGTGATGGGATTTTCTCACTCTTGCATCACGTTCTTACGCTCTATGCAGTAAATGCATGGATCTGCTGAATACTTACCTTTTTATTTCATAGCTGCTTTCACACTTCTGGTGTTAAAAGTGGTGCTTTCTTTGTAAGGACGGAACAGCAGATAAACAAATACTGCCACAATAACTGCTGCTACAATAACCCAGACATTGAAAGTTCCAGTTGTAATCAATGTTCCAATCTGGTAGATGCAAAGGGAAACAAGGTAAGCAAGACCAGTCTGATAGCCGATGGCAAACCAGAACCATTTTGCGTTGTTCATCTCACGTTTGATTGCTCCCATAGCTGCGAAGCATGGTGCACACAGAAGATTGAATACCAGGAAGGAATATGCCGCAACAGCTGTCATACTTCCGGCAAGAGATCCCCAGATCTCATCTCCGTTCTCTGCTACTTCACCAAATCCGTACAGAATTCCGAAGGTGCCTACGACATTTTCCTTAGCAACAAGCCCTGTAATTGCAGCAACTGCTGATTTCCAGTTTCCCCAGCCAAGGGGGATGAAGATAAATGCCACAGCTCTTCCTGCTGCTGCCAGAATACTTTCTTCCATGTCGTCTACCATTCCAAATCCACCGTCTGTGAATCCAAAGCTCTGGGCAAACCAGATTACGATGGTAGATAACAGGATAATCGTTCCTGCTTTCTTGATAAAGGACCAGCCGCGCTCCCACATGCTGCGAAGAATATTTGATACAGTTGGCATATGATAAGCCGGAAGCTCAATAACGAAAGGTGCTGGATCTCCTGCAAACATCTTTGTTTTCTTTAAGATAATACCGGAGCAGATGATCGCTGCAATTCCCACAAAATAAGCACTTGGTGCAATCCATGGGGAACCTCCGAAGAGAGCTCCTGCAATCAGACCAATAATCGGAAGCTTTGCACCGCAAGGAATGAATGTAGTTGTCATAATTGTCATCTTACGGTCTCTGTCATTTTCGATGGTACGAGATGCCATGATTCCAGGAACACCGCATCCGGTTCCGATCAGCATAGGAATAAATGATTTACCGGACAGTCCGAATTTACGGAAGATACGGTCCATGATAAATGCAATTCGTGCCATATATCCACAGGATTCCAAAAATGCCAGGAAGATAAACAGTACCAGCATCTGCGGTACGAATCCCAACACTGCTCCAACTCCACTGATTATACCATTAACCAGCAGTCCTGACAACCAGGATGCACAACCGATAGAATCCAGTGCACTCTGCGCCCCTGGGATAATCCATTCGCCAAACAGTGTATCATTGGTCCAGTCTGTCAGGAAGGAACCCACTGTTGTGACAGATACAAAATAAACAAGGAACATTACCGCTGCAAAGATTGGCAGCGCCAGCCAGCGGTTTGTTACAATATGGTCGATTTTGTCGGAAATGCTCATTCCGTTCTTAACATTTTTCTTCTTACAGCAGTCATGAATGATGGAGGAAATGTAGACATATCGTTCATTTGTTATAATACTCTCTGCGTCATCATCAAGTTCTTTCTCACAGTTTTTGATGTCCTGCTCTACATGTGCTTCCACCTGATCGGCAATCTTCAGTTGTTCAATTACCTTCTCGTCACGCTCAAAGATTTTAATTGCATACCAGCGCTGCTGTTCTTCCGGCATATCATGGAGAATTGCCTCTTCGATGTGGGCAAGAGCATGCTCAACGCTTCCGCTGAAGCTGTGCTGTGGAATCATGGTTTCTTTCTTTGCTGCAATCTCTGCTGCAAGATTAGCTGCCTCTGTGATTCCGGTTCCCTTCAGGGCAGAAATTTCGACTACTCTGCAGCCTAATTCCTTTTCCAGATTCCTGGTATGTATCACATCACCATTTTTCTTAATAATGTCCATCATATTGATGGCTACAACGACCGGAATCCCAAGTTCCACCAGCTGTGTGGTCAGATACAGGTTTCTTTCCAGGTTTGTTCCATCAATAATATTCAAGATTGCATCCGGACGCTCTGTAATCAGATAATTCCTGGCGACAACCTCCTCCAGCGTGTATGGTGACAGAGAATAAATACCTGGAAGATCCATAATAACAACATCCTTATGACCTTTCAGTTTTCCTTCTTTTTTCTCTACCGTTACGCCCGGCCAGTTTCCAACAAACTGATTGGAGCCGGTCAACGCATTGAACAATGTTGTTTTTCCGCAGTTTGGATTTCCTGCAAGTGCGATTTTAACTGACATTTTTCCTCTTTCCCTCTCAAATAATTTTCACTGTTATAACTGGATAAGTTCTCCCCAGTTACCTGCTTTTGTTCTTGTAATGCAAATTCTATTTTCATTGCTAATTTGTTTTAGCTTCATCTAACCTATTGTCATAAAAAATCGGTTTTATTCTGTAACTTCGATCATCTGTGCATCTGCTTTACGAAGGGACAATTCATATCCTCGCACAGTAACCTCTACAGGATCTCCCAGCGGTGCTACCTTACGCACATAAACCTCTGTATTCTTAGTGATTCCCATATCCATAATACGGCGTTTGACTGCTCCCTCGCCATGCAGCTTTACCACCTTCACAGTCTTTTGACAGGGTACTTCTTTTAATGTGTACATGTTTTTTCCTCTCTTTGATCTTAAATAGAAATTTTGTTTGCCATCTCTTTGCTGATGGCAACCCTGGAGTCCTTGACATTTACAATTAAATTTCCATTCATCTGAGATATCACGGTAATTTCACCACCGGTTACAAACCCCAGATTCTCAAGGAATCTTCTTGTTTCGTCCTGGCCACCAATTCTTTTGATGCAGTTTTTTTCACCTGGCACAGCCATTGTTAAAGGCATCATACTCACCTCTCTCATTCTCTTTATCAGAACCTGTGGAAGTGTATTTTTAAGGCATTGGTTCGTCTCGTCTTTTCAAAGTTTCTGTCTTCTTCCATAAGTTTTCTGTTTCTCTCATTAGTTAGTATACTGCTACTTTCATTAGTTTGTCAATGAAATTTGCATTTTTTCTCATTCTCATGCGCAATAATTATCCAGAATACCGATCAATGCGCTGGCACTGCTGCTGTGGGAACGTTCCAGAGCCGTATGATTTCTTTCTGACTCCGCAACCGCACAGTGTACCATCTTATGAGATACGGTAGAAGTAAATAAGATCATCAGGTCCGGACATCCAATCTTGTTTTTTAGATCAGCCTTCATTTTTGTGAAGACCTTTGCCTTGCAGTTATATCGCTTGCAGATATCCTTATACTGTGTTTCCATACGTTCGTGACCACCAATAATTACAACACTCATATTATTCTCTCCTGTCTGATTAAGATCATTCTCTTTCTATGGTTACTTTGCTCTTTTAGTTTTTTACAACTTGTATTAGTTTTAACTAACTTTATCATCAAAAGATTCTCCTGTCAAGGAAAAGATGGAAGATTGTTCTATTTACATAACAGCTGCCTTCTGTAAAGTAAGCGATGAATATCATGCCGTATTGCCCAGTTTCCCCTTGGTGATTTATAATCTAAATTGGCAAGGGAGCATGATTCTCCGCTGTTATATTTTCTACATCAATTAGACCTGTGCAGTGTTCTTTC
>JAQUUX010000058.1 GCA_028693705.1 Lachnospiraceae bacterium
TAAAAGGATTATTGATTTATATCTATGTGACCGATATAATGGAAGAAATATGGATATTGTTATACAAGAAAGGATCGTAATGCTAAAAAAACTAATATACCTGTTTGGAGAAGGCTCATCAAATGGACCCTCCGGCGGACAGAATAATGGAAATAATGGGGCAGGTCCGGGTGGTAACGGATCCGGTGGCAATAATCAGTCACCTAAGAAGCAGAATCTTCTGATGTTATTACTGGCAGCACTGATCACATTGCTGTTGGTAAGCTTTTTCATGAAGGAAATGAACGGCTCCACTACCAAGGAAGTCACATATACAGAATTTTTACAGATGCTGGATGATAACCAGATCAAAGAAGTAAAGATAAAATCAGACCAGATCGAAATCACTCCGGTAGAAGCAGAGAAAACGCAGAATACGCTGGCGGCTTATACAGCTCCTACCATTACCTACTATACAGGTAAAGTAGAAGATGATGATACCTTGACAGCCAGACTTGTGAAAAAAGGTGTAACTGTCAGTGGCGATGTGGCTGATTCTTCCAGTATTTTGATGTCTATTTTGCTAACCTATGTATTGCCTATCGTGCTAATGTGGGTACTGCTCAGTTTCCTGTTCAGACGAATGGGTAAAGGCGGCGGTGTTATGGGTGTTGGAAAATCCAATGCCAAGGTTTATGTGCAAAAGGAAACCGGTATCACCTTTAAGGACGTGGCCGGAGAAGATGAAGCCAAGGAATCTCTGGTGGAAATCGTTGATTTCCTGCATAATCCTGGAAAATTTGCCAAAATTGGTGCCAGACTGCCAAAGGGAGCTTTGTTAGTGGGCCCTCCGGGTACCGGCAAGACATTGCTGGCAAAGGCTGTAGCCGGAGAAGCCGGTGTGCCTTTCTTTTCACTGGCAGGCTCTGACTTTATTGAATTATATGTAGGTGTGGGAGCTTCCCGTGTACGTGATTTGTTTAAGGAAGCAGAGAAAAACGCTCCTTGTATTATATTTGTGGATGAAATTGATGCCATTGGCCGAAGCCGTGATTCCAAATATGGTGGTGGTAACGAAGAGCGAGAGCAGACCTTAAATCAGCTTTTAAGTGAAATGGATGGTTTTGACGGTAAAAGCGGCATTATTATTCTGGCAGCCACCAACAGACCGGAGATTCTGGACAAAGCGCTTCTCCGTCCGGGACGTTTTGACCGTAGAATCATTGTGGACAAACCGGATCTTAAAGGTAGAAAAGAGATTTTACAGGTACATTCCAAGGATGTACTGATGGATGACAGTGTGGATTTGGATGCCATTGCCCTGGCAACATCAGGAGCAGTTGGTTCTGATCTTGCGAATATGATCAATGAAGCGGCTATCAATGCAGTAAAAGAGGGACGTGAATTTGTAAGCCAGAAGGATCTGTTCAGTGCAGTGGAAGTTGTTCTGGTGGGCAAAGAAAAGAAGGATCGTGTGCTTAGTAAGAGTGAGCGTAAGATTGTAACATATCATGAGGTTGGCCATGCGCTGATTTCTGCTTTGCAGAAAAATTCAGAGCCGGTACAGAAGATTACCATTGTGCCAAGAACCATGGGAGCCCTGGGCTATGTTATGCAAGTTCCTGAAGAAGAAAAGTATTTGAACAGTGAAGCTGAACTGCGTGATATGCTGGTAGGCCTTCTGGGTGGACGAGCAGCTGAAGAAATAGTATTTGGCAATGTCACAACCGGTGCCTCCAATGATATCGAGAGAGCTACCAATATTGCCAGAAGTATGGTTACCCAATATGGTATGAGTAAGAAATTTGGACTAATGGGTCTGGAATCTGTGGAAAGCAGATACTTAGACGGCAGCACCAGAATGAATTGCTCCGATGTAACGGCAGCCGGTGTTGACGATGAGGTTATGAAGATCCTGAAGGACAGCTATAAGGAAGCAAAACGGTTATTGAAAGATAACCGTGATGTGATGGATAAGCTGGCCGACTTCTTAATTGAGAAAGAAACTATTACCGGTAAAGAGTTTATGAAGATTTATCGGGAAGCAAAAGGTATTCCGGAACCAGAGGAAGATGAAGACAAGAAGCCGGAAGATAAAGAGCTTGAGGCAATCGATGCAAAAATTGCTGAAGGATCTGAAAAAGCTGAAAAAGCTGAAAAGGTTGAGGAAGCTGAAAAGGCTGAAGAGTCCGAAAAGATTGAGGAACCTGAAAAGGTTGAAGAATCCGAAAAGGTTGAGGAACCTGAAAAAACTGAGAAATCCGAAAAGACGGAAGAAATGTCTCAGACCGGCATTTTCTCCAGTATGACTGTACAGCAGCCACCTGTAGAAGATGTTGATACAGAACAGAAATAAGTAACAGGATATATAAATAAAGGAAAAGAGGCTGATAGGATCACGCCTCTTTTTCTGTCTGAAAAAGCAGGAAAACAGTATGTTTGATTTTAGGGAAGAATTACGAAAACTGCCGGATAAGCCCGGTGTATATATTATGCATGATGAACAGGATACCATTATTTATGTAGGGAAAGCGATTAATCTGCATAATCGTGTGTATTCTTATTTTCGCAAGATTACGAACAGAGGTCCGCAGATTGAGAAAATGGTGACCCACATCAGCCGATTTGAATATATTGTGACGGATTCCGAACTGGAAGCATTGGTGTTGGAGAATAATCTGATCAAAGAGCACCGTCCAAAATATAACACCATGTTAAAAGATGATAAAACATATCCCTATATAAAGGTAACCGTGGGGGAACCATATCCCAGAGTGCTGTTTTCAAGGGAGATGAAAAAGGATAAATCTAAATATTTCGGACCTTTTACCAGTGCTGGAGCAGTAAAGGATACCATTGAACTGATCAATAAGCTATACAGGCTTAGAACCTGCAACCGCAGCCTGCCCAGGGACATCGGGCTGGACCGCCCCTGTTTGAATCATCATATCAAGCAGTGTGACGCACCCTGTCAGGGCTATATCAGCCAGGAAGATTACAGAAAACAGATTGACCAGGCGCTGGCATTTTTAAATGGCAACTATGGCTTGATCCTGAAGGAATTAGAACAAAAGACACAGGCAGCGGCAGAAACTATGGATTATGAAGAGGCGGCCAGATACAGGGATCTGTATAACAGCGTGAAGGCCGTTTCGCAGAGACAGAAGATCACGGATTCTGGCGGGGAAGATAAGGACATCGTAGCACTTTGCAAGGATGGACAGGATGCCGTTGTACAAGTATTCTTTGTTCGAGCAGGGAAGCTGATAGGTCGTGAACATTACTATATGACACATGTGTCAGGAAACTCGACAGAACAGATTTTACAGGATTTTATTAAACAGTTTTATTCCGGTACGCCCTTTATTCCAAGAGAATTAATGTTACAGGAAGAAGTCGAGGATATGGAGCTGCTGGAGAAGTGGCTTACCCAGAAGAAGGGCAGCAGGGTATATATCAGGGTACCAAAAATCGGTAACAAAGAAAAGCTGGTGGAACTGGCAGCACAGAATGCGTCTCTTGTATTGCATCAGGACAGAGAACGAATTAAGAGAGAAGAAGGACGTACCATTGGTGCCGTAAAGGAAATTGCGGAACTTTTGGATATGGATCATATTACCAGAATGGAAGCTTTTGATATTTCCAATATCAGTGGCTTTGCAAATGTAGGTTCCATGGTGGTATTCGAAAAAGGAAAAGCAAAGAGAAGTGATTACCGTAAATTCCGTATTAAAACAGTTTCCGGACCGGATGATTATGCCTGCATGAAGGAGGTCCTGACCAGACGCTTCCTGCATGGTATGGAAGAGCAGAAACAGCTGGAGAATCAGGAGTTAGACCAGGAATTTGGCAGTTTTACCAGATTTCCGGATCTGCTGCTCATGGATGGTGGCAGAGGTCAGGTTAATATTGCATTGGAAGTCCTGGCAGAACTGCATATTGATATGCCGGTTTGCGGTATGGTAAAAGATGACAATCACCGAACCAGAGGACTTTATTATAATAATGTTGAGATTCCCATTGATCATCGGTCTGAAGGGTTTAAGCTGATTACAAGGATACAGGATGAGGCTCATAGATTTGCCATTGAGTATCACAGATCCTTACGAAGTAAGAGCCAGGTAAAATCTGTACTGGATGATATTCCGGGTATCGGACCTGCCAGAAGGAAGGCTTTGCAGACAGGTTTTGCTTCTATTGATGAGATTAAGGAAGCAAGTGTTGAGGACTTAATGAAGCTGCCGGAAATTCCAAGAAATTGTGCCGAGGAGATCTATGCTTTTTTTCATCAATAAGAGACAGATTTTCCATAATTGAGGGGCAGAAGAATTGCGGGGAATGGTTTTTCATGGTAAAGTAAAAGGATAAGAATGCGGATATTTATCATCACGGATAAAGGAGAAAACCTATGGGAACCGTTAGCTTAACAAAATTTATTGAGAAAATGAAAGTTACAAATTTAACACCGGAAATAGATATATCAAAAATTAAGATTTCACAGCCGGATATTAACAGACCGGCTTTGCAGCTGGCTGGTTATTTTGAACATTTTGATGCTACGCGCGTACAGACAATCGGTTTTGTAGAATATACTTATATGGAAGGTCTGACAGACGAAAGACGTCGTGAAGTTTATATACAGCTGATGAGCTATCATATTCCGGCAATTGTATTCTGCCGCGAATTACAGCCTGATCCTATTTTCATGGAAATTGCAAAGGAAAAACAGATTCCGATCTGTGTCAGCAAGAAATCTACATCTTCTTTTATGGCAGAGGCAATTCGCTGGCTGAATGTAAAACTGGCTCCGTGTATTTCTGTTCATGGTGTTCTGGTAGATGTTTACGGAGAAGGTGTGTTGATCACCGGTGAAAGCGGAATTGGTAAATCAGAGGCAGCTCTGGAACTGATCAAGAGAGGCCATCGTCTGGTAACGGATGATGTAGTGGAGCTTAGAAAGGTAAGTGACGAGACGCTGGTAGGCTCTGCACCGGATATCACCAAGCATTTTATTGAACTGCGAGGTATTGGTATCGTGGATGTAAAAGCATTATTTGGAGCTTCTTCAGTAAAGGATACGCAGAATATTGACCTGGTTATCCGTCTGGAAGAGTGGGATAAGGATAAAGAATATGACAGACTGGGCTTAGAAGAGGAATATACAGAGTATCTGGGCAATAAGATTGTCTGCCATAATATTCCGATTCGTCCGGGCCGTAATCTGGCTATTATCTGCGAGGCGGCAGCTGTTAATCACAGACAGAAGCAGATGGGCTATAATGCTGCACAGGAATTATATGCAAGAGTTCAGAAATCTCTGACAAGACGCAGAGAAGAGGATGAAGAAGATATCTGATAGAAATGCCGCATATGCGACGGAATGAGAAGAAGGAAAATGGATAAAAAATATATTTTTGGCGTTGATGTGGGTGGAACCACAGTTAAAATGGGTTTTTTTACTGTAGCAGGTGAACTTCTTGATAAATGGGAAATTGTAACCCGCAAAGAAGAAAACGGACAATATATTTTGCCGGATATTGCGGAGAGCATTCTGACATATCTTACAACAAAGCAGATTAGCAAAGAGGAAATTGCAGGTATCGGTATCGGGGTACCCGGACCGGTAAACGATAAAGGTGTTATCCGTGGTGCTGTAAATCTGGGCTGGAAAGGTGAATTCTCTGTAGTAGATCAGATGGAAACACTGACAGGCATGCCTGTAAAAGCAAGTAATGATGCTAATGTGGCAGCTCTTGGTGAGATGTGGAAGGGCGGTGGACAGGGCTATCGCAATCTGATACTGGTAACATTGGGAACAGGCATTGGCGGCGGTGTTATTCTGGATGGTAAAATCTGGACAGGAACTTCAGGTTCTGCCGGAGAAATTGGACATATCCATGTAGAGGATTCTGAGAAAGAGATCTGCACCTGTGGCAATTATGGCTGTTTGGAACAGTACGGATCTGCAACTGGAATCGTACGTTTGGCAAAACGATATTTTGAAGACCATGATGTAAACAGTGTTTTGAAAACAGCAGATATTTCTGCCAAAGCAATTTTTGATGCAGTGAAAGCAGAAGATACAGCAGCTGTTGAGATCGCAAAGCAGTTTGGAGAATATCTTGGAAAAGGTCTGGCTTCCATTGCAGCAGTGGTAGATCCGGAGGCTTTTGTTATTGGCGGCGGCGTTTCCAAAGCCGGTGAAGTGATATTTGAGTATGTCCGTCCTGTATTTGAAAGAAATGTTTTCCATGCTTGTCGCAGTACGGCTTTTTGCCTGGCAACCCTGGGAAATGATGCCGGGATTTATGGTGCAGCCAAACTGGTGTTATAAACTCCGGTAGCTGAGTATCAGAAAGCCCCCTATGGCATAAAATAAAACAAAAGATGAAGGACGAAACTATGCTGAGTGAGCAAATCATACAGGCAATCGGAAAGCACATTCCGACTGACAGGATACTGCTAAACGAGTCAATGGCAGCACATACCACTTTTCGGGTTGGCGGACCTGCAGATTGTCTGATTTTGGTAGAAAACAGAGAAGAACTGGAAAATCTGCTTTCTCTTTTACGAAAAACAGAGAGCCCATTCTTTTTACTGGGAAATGGCAGTAATCTTCTGGTAGGAGATAAAGGATATGACGGTATTGTCATAAAATTAACCGGTGATTTCCAGAGCATCAGACTGGGAGAAATGAAAGCATCCGATGGAAATTCCAGTCTCAGGGCAGGGGCAGCGGTTACATTAGCTGCACTGGCAAGAAAGGCTATGGAGCTTGGACTGACAGGACTGGAATTTGCGTCAGGCATTCCCGGTACATTGGGCGGTGGCCTGGTCATGAATGCAGGCGCTTATGATGGTGAACTGGGAGAAATCATTACTTATGTAGAGGTTTTAAATGAATCAGGTGAAGTAATGAGGCTGGATCATGATACCATGGAATTTGGTTATCGTACCAGCGCCATTAAGAAACGGCCTTTTATCGCTCTGGAAGCAGAAATACAATTACCATCCGGAAATCCCAAAGAGATTCAGGAACGAATGGAAGAGCTTGCCAGAAAAAGAAAAGAAAAGCAGCCGTTAGAATATCCGAGTGCAGGCAGCACTTTTAAGAGACCGGAAGGAAATTTTGCCGGAAAACTGATCATGGATGCAGGACTTAGAGGCTTTTCCATTGGAGGAGCTCAGGTTTCGGAGAAACATTGCGGGTTCGTGGTAAATAAAGGAAATGCTACAGCAGCGGATATTAAGGAAGTTATAGAAGAAGTAAGAGAGCGGGTAGATACTCGTTTTGGAGTTATGCTGGAGCCGGAGGTAATCATGTTGGGCAAGTTTTGATCAGACATGGCTTTGTATGCTGACGGACTCTGAAGGGAAAGGAACAACATGAGATTTGTAGTTGTAACGGGAATGAGTGGCGGTGGAAAAACCACAGTTTTGAAGATGCTGGAAGACATTGGCTTTTACTGTGTGGATAATCTCCCGGTCTCTCTGATCGAAAAATTTGTAGAACTGATTGCTACTCCCAATGGTGAGATTAACAAAGTTGCCTTGGGAGTAGATGTTCGTACCAGTAAAGGTTTTTCACAGGTACCCTCTATATTGGAAGGCTTGAAGAAAAGCGGCTATTCCGTGGAAATCCTGTTTTTGGAGTGTGGAGATCAGGTACTGCTAAAGAGATATAAGGAAAGCCGGAGAGTACATCCTCTTTGCCCCGGGGGCAGAGTAGCAGAAGGCATTGACAAGGAACGTGAAGTACTGCATGAGATAAAAACAGAAGCGGACTATGTCATCGATACGACTAATCTACTGACCAGAGAATTAAAGGAAGAAATCGGAAACATATTTGTCCAAAACAAGGAATATAATTCTTTAATGATCAGTGTTATGTCTTTTGGCTTCAAAAATGGTATTCCGGCAGATGCAGATCTGGTGTTTGATGTTCGTTTTTTACCAAATCCTTTTTATATTGATGAGTTGAAACATAAAACAGGATTGGACAAGGAAGTACAGGATTATGTTATGGGATTTGAAGAAGCGGAGACTTTTCTTCAAAAAATAGTAGATCTGATGCAGTTTTTGATCCCAAATTACATAAAAGAAGGAAAAAATCAGCTGATAGTCGGCATAGGCTGTACCGGTGGAAAGCATCGCAGCGTTACTCTTGCCGGTGAATTGTACAAGCGTCTGAAAGATCAGGGCGGCTATGGTATGAAGCTTTACCATAGAGATGTGATAACCGGTTTGTAATCACGAAGAATCTGCAAAATAGAAACGACAGGAGGAACGAATGTCTTTTTCAGGAGAAGTAAAAGAAGAGCTGATGAAGCATGTCAGTTCGTCCAGACATTGCCAGCTGGCTGAGCTTGCAGCAATCATTCACTTTTGTGGAGAAGTGGTAGAAACAGACGGATTCAGACAATTGTTTCTGCAGACTGAAAACGGGCTGCTGGTTAGAAAATGCTTTACATTATGTAAGAAAACATTTAATATAGAGGCGTGTTCGGTGTCCGATGGAAAAGAAAACGGCGTGAGAACAAAGAACGGTGTGCTGATTCTGGAGGCGCAAGAGAATGTGGAAAAGGTTTTTTTGGCATTGAAGGCTGAGGCAGCTTATGAGATGAAAGAAACACTTCGTCTACAGACGAATACGATGCTGCTTAAAAACAGCTGTTGCAGAAGAGCATTTTTAAGAGGTGCATTTCTAAGTGTTGGTTCCATGAGTGATCCGGAGAAAAGCTATCATATGGAATTTGCCTGTGAAGCAGAATCTCAGGCAGAGCAGTTAAGAGATTTGATACTCGATTTCGAAGTGGAAGCGAAGATTATTCCCCGCAAAAAGCACTTCGTGGTTTATATTAAGGAAGGTGCAGCAATTGTTGATATTCTGAATATCATGGAAGCACCGGTAGCCTTGATGAATATGGAGAACCTTCGTATTGTAAAAGAGGTACGAAACTCGGTAAACAGGCGCGTAAATTGTGAGGCAGCTAATATTACCAAAACCGTAAATGCTTCTTCGAAGCAGGTAGAGGATATTTTACTGATCAAAGAACATCACGGTTTACAAAATCTGCCGGATGGTCTGCGGGAAATGGCAGAAATCAGATTGGAGTATCCTGAGGCAACATTAAAGGAACTTGGACAATATCTGAATCCGGAGGTTGGAAAATCAGGCGTCAATCATCGCTTGCGGAAATTGAGTGAAATTGCGGATGCAATCAGATCTTAAGGAGGAGAAATTATGACAAAAAGGGATATGAGAATTCAGTTGAGTAATGGCTTGGAAGCAAGACCTGTAGCAATGCTTGTACAGATTGCAAGTACACATGAGAGTACAGTTTATATTGAATCAGATAGTAAAAAAGTAAATGCCAAAAGTATTATGGGTATGATGAGCCTTGGACTGGATAGCGGTGAAATGGTTACCGTAACAGCAGAAGGTAAGGATGAGGAAGCAACTGTAGCAGATATTGAGAAATTTTTAAGCGGTAAAGAAGCTTAATTGATTGCTAAAACCTACATATTGTAAAGAAACTATAAAAGTTTTCGGAAGCATCTCAAGTATATTGAAGATGCTTTCTTTTTGCGTTAAAATCAAGGAACAGGAAAGCTGCAGAATGGAGTGCGTATGAAACAGAAAAAGGTATTATTTGTCTATAATGCGAAGGCCGGAAAAGCGCAGATTAAAAATAAGCTGGTGGATATTATTGATATTTTTGTGAAAGCCGGTTATATAGTTACTGCATATCCAACCCAGGCAAAAGGCGATGCTGTTCGTGCGGTAAGAGAACGGGAAAGCGGATATTCCCTGGTAGTGTGTAGCGGCGGAGATGGAACGCTGGATGAAGTGGTTGCCGGTATGATGGAGTCCGGGAAGAGACTGCCTATAGGATATATCCCGGCAGGTTCTACCAATGATTTTGCAAACAGTTTAAAACTTCCTAAGACCATGCAGAAAGCAGCAATGGCAGTAGTGGAGGGAAAACCTTTTGCTTGTGATATTGGTGTTATGAACAGGGATTATTTTGTGTATGTGGCAGCCTTTGGTATATTCACTGATGTGTCCTATGAAACAGATCAACAGATGAAAAATCTGCTGGGACATATGGCATATTTATTAGAAGGCATGAAACGTCTGCCAAGTATCAGATCCTATCATATGAAAGTAAGCTGTGCGGAGCTGGAAGTGGAAGATGATTTCCTGTTTGGCATGATCACCAATTCAGTTTCTGTGGGTGGTTTTAAAAGTATTACAGGCAAGAATGTAACCTTAGATGATGGTGTATTTGAAGTCACACTAATCAAACGCCCCAGAACAGCTATGGAGATCAATCAGCTGATGACTGCACTGGTGGCAGGTAATCTGGATCAGGCGGTGATGCATTGCTTCCGGACGGCCAATCTGACTATTACATCCGAACAGCCTGTTGCATGGACCAGAGACGGGGAATACGGCGGAGAACAGACAGAGGTTCATATTACTAATCTAAAAAAAGCTGTAAAGATTATGATACCGGATAAATAATATTGTTAAATAATTAACGCGATAAAGCTTTTCTTTTTTTAGTAAATGATTTATAATAGAAAAAGGCATTATAAAGGGACGGGGAAAATGTCCTATATCATAACTAAGAATGATTTGAAAATTGGACAGGAGGTATTTCAATGTTAGTATCAGCAACAGAAATGTTAAAAAAGGCAAAAGATGGACATTATGCAGTAGGTGCATTCAACATTAACGATCTTGAGTGGACAAAGGCAATTTTGACTGCTGCACAGGAATGCAACTCACCGGTTATTTTAGGTGTTTCAGAAGGTGCCGGAAAATATATGGGTGGTTATAAAGTAGTGTCCAATATGGTAAAAGGCATGATCGAAGATCAGAACATTACTGTTCCGGTAGCTTTGCATTTAGATCATGGCTCATATGACGGATGCCTGAAATGCATCAGAGCAGGATTTACTTCTGTTATGTTTGATGGTTCCAAGATCACCATTGAAGAAAATATTGAAAAAACTAAAATTCTTGTAAATGCAGCACATATCAACGGTCTTTCACTGGAAGCAGAAGTTGGTTCCATCGGTGGTGAAGAAGACGGCGTTATCGGCAGAGGTGAGTGTGCAGATCCTGAACAGTGTAAGATGATTGCTGATCTGGGGATTGATTTCCTGGCAGCAGGCATTGGTAACATTCATGGAAAATATCCTGCTAACTGGACAGGTTTACAGTTTGACGTTCTGGCAGATGTACAGAAAGCAACCGGAGACATGCCATTAGTATTGCACGGCGGGACCGGTATTCCGGAAGACCAGATCAAAAAAGCTATCACACTTGGCGTTGCAAAGATCAATGTAAATACAGAGTGCCAGCTGGTATTCGCAGCAGCAACACGTAAATATATTGAAGAAGGTAAAGATTTGGAAGGTAAAGGATTCGATCCACGTAAACTGTTAGCACCAGGACAGAATGCTATCAGGGAAATGGTAAAAGAAAAGATGCAGTTATTCGGATCAGTTGGAAAAGCTTGAAAATAATAATAAAAGGAGAAAGCATGTTATGTGCTTTCTCCTTTTTTGTTGCAAAAAAAATAACCCTAAAAAGGGAGGATGCCAGGTAAGGGTTCCTTACCTGGCATTATTATGAAAAAGTTTTATTATTATACCGAATTATTGTCGGTTCGAAAATGTCATATTTGTTTTTACTCTTTTGATGATTTTATTATATCCAGAAGAAATGTCTAAAGAATGTTCCACAGATGAAATTAAATTGAATTAATTGTTAACAAAATATGAACAACATAGTACTATAGTACCAATACTAAAAAATCCGCTCCGGTAGGTGTGACTGTTTTGAATGTTGTACTATAGTACTGTGTAGCGAAGGACAGACTATTGCAATTATTTACTTGCCGTAACTAGAATCTTCGTGCCCAGGGCACCATAAACTGCAGATTGAAGGAAATACAGATTGCCGTAAAACGAGATTCAGCCGTGTATCGTATGCGAACAAGCACTGTAAACACGTCTGTACTTGGTTCGCGTCTTGTGCGAACCTACGTACAGCTACGTGTTTACCGTAGTGAGAACGGGCTTGTGAGCATATGATACACGGCTGAACCGTCACTTTACATCAATCTTTATTCCTTTAAACTACAGCTTCTCTGGTTCCGGATACTCCACCCCAAAAGTCTCTACAGTAACGGTTTCCATAATCTGAGGATCCCTTGGTCTGTCAGAATAATCTGTTTGGCATTCTGCAATCTTGTTTACATTTTCCATACCCTCGATAACTTTACCAAAGGCAGCATAATCACCATCTAAGTGTGGGGAGTTTTTGTGCATGATAAAGAACTGACTGCCGGCAGAGTTAGGCATTCCACTTCTTGCCATGGATAAAACACCTTCTGTATGTTTTAAATTATTTTGTACGCCGTTATTGGAGAATTCACCTTTGATACTATAGCCTGGACCACCACAGCCGTTTCCGTCAGGATCTCCACCCTGGATCATAAAGCCTTTGATGACTCTGTGGAAGATCAATCCATCGTAAAAGTTCTTATTAATAAGACTGATAAAGTTGTTTACAGACTGTGGAGCTATTTCCGGATACAATTCGGCTTTGATTACATCTCCGTTTTTCATAGTAATGGTAATAATTGGATTCTGTGCCATTTTTATAATTTCCTTTCTGCAATTCACTTAGGATTAGTGGTATGATAAAAGAACTAAAACAGGATATCATACCAACAACTCATATTTTACTTGATTGGGGGGATAAGTGCAATGGATTTCATTACAAGATACTTGAAAACACTATGTTTTTACAGACCGATAATCATACACTCTGAAGCCTATAATAAATTTGTTGGAAGGCTTCAAAAGGGTGGTATTAATATTATTTGTTGCTATGATCTGATATCAACGAGACTGATTCCGGAACCGGCATTATTTGTAGCAGAGAATAAAAAGAATTACCAGGAGCTGACCTTGGAAGGTCGTAAGGTTGTTTTCTATGATACAAAGGTTCAGACGGAGAAAGAAACAAAAGAAGGGGAGAACGACTTACAGGAGCAACTGTATATCAAACCTTCTCGCTATCAGAATTTTACACCATCATATATTGTAGAACGTATTCTGGAAACTGAGCCTCTTTATTTTGAACAGGTATACAGGCGTCTGGCTAAGCTCCCGTGGGACATTGGCGTGACAGAACATTGCCTGATTCGTGAAACAACAGAAGCAGATGTGGATGAATTTTACAAAATATATGCAGAACCTTCCATATCGAAATATATGGAAATGCTCTACCCGGACAGAGAGCAGGAACTTCAGTATGCCAGGGATTACAGGGATATGATTTATTCCTTATACGGGTTTGGCATGTGGACTATTACAGATAAGAAAACCGGAGAGGTAATAGGCAGAGCAGGACTAAGTATGCGGGAAGATTTTGAGGAACCGGAGCTGGGATTTCTCATTGCAAAGCCTTATCAGCAAAATGGACTTGCCCTGGAGGTTTGCTGTAAGATTCTGCAGATTGCCAGAACTGAACTGGAGATGAAAACAGTGCAGGCATTGGTGCAGCCTGAAAATATTGCTTCGGTTAAATTATGCGACAGATTAGGCTTTCATTATGCAGACACTGTATTTGTGAAGGGCAGACATTACAATCGTTATTTGATAAAGTTGTAGAATATTACCAAAGAGAACATGGTGAAATTAACCAAAAAAATAACTATAAATATATCGAAAAGTGATATTGACGGAGGTATTAAAACAGAATATCATTTAGATACAAGTTATGGAACCGTTCCCACAAAAGGAAAAGAAGATTATGATGACTATTTTGAAAATTGCAGAACTGGCTGGAGTATCTAAATCTACAGTATCCAGAGTATTAAATAATAACGGGTACGTAAATGATGAGACCAGAAGACGTATTGAGCAGATTATAAAAGATCAGGATTATACGCCATCGGCGGCAGCTGTTAGTTTGAAAAAACAGGAAACCAACACCATTGGCGTTGTAATTCCTGAAATAGATAATTCTTTTTTTGGTGAAGTAATTAAAGGTATTACAGAAGAAGCAGATAAGAACGATTTTTCTATTATCTGTTGTGATACACAAAATAATGGCGAGCGGGAACTACGGGCACTTCGGACATTGGAACAACAAAGAGTTCGTGGAGTGATTATCACACCGGCACTTGGTTATGGAGAACTTCCGGCGGTAAAAAAATTGAAGAGTCAGCTGGAAAAACTAGATGTTCCTATTGTTGTAGTAGACAGAGATTTTCAGTACTCTATATGGGATACCGTATATTATGAAAATTTTCAGAGTGGTTATTTGGCTACAAAAGCTTTGATTGAATCTGGAAATAAAAAGATAGGCTTTTTACAGGGAGATATGAACCTGAAGATTGCAAAAGAGCGTTTCGAAGGCTATACAGAAGCAATGAACGAAGCGGGACTAAAGATAAACCAGGAAGATATCCTGCCTGGCAACTTTTCTGTTGAAGTGGCATATGAACTTTGTAAAGACCGACTGGGCAGAGGAGAACTTCCGGAGGGTTTGGTAACCGCGAACAATAGAAGCAGTCTTGGATTTTTGAAGGCAGCAACAGAGTTGGGACTCAAACTTTCGGAGGATATTTGCGTGGTAGGAATTGATCACATTCCAACCTTGGACATTTTGGGAATCCCTTTTTCCACAGTATCCAGAGACACCGAAGAAATGGGACGAAACGCTGTAAAACTTTTGAGAGAACGGATGGAACATCCGGACAATGCCAGAAGAATCAGCATGATTCCATGCAGGTTGGAATTAAAAGGGTCAGAAAAATTTAGAGGGTAATGCTCTCTAAAATTTTTATTCAATATGGAACCGTTCCCATAAAAAGAAATCATAACTTTGATATAAGTCAACTGATCTCGAGACAGTTGATTTTATATAGAAACAACAATGTATCAACAAAAGGAAGGAAGGTATTTTTATGAAAAAGTTTTTAGCAGTGGTAACAGCAATGACAATGGTGGCAGCTACATTAACAGCATGTGGGGGACAGGCTGCAACAGATACTGCAGTACCGGCAACAGGAGAATCTACTTCAGAGGTAGCAGTAGAAAGTACAGCAACTGAAGGAGCAGGAGAAGCATATAACATTACCGTTATTATTAAAGCAACAGATTCCGATTACTGGCAGACTGTTTTGCTGGGCGCTCAGGCAGCAGCTGATGAGAGTGGTGGAAAGATTAAGATTACAACTGCAGGACCTGCGTCTGAAACAGATATTGATGAACAGGTTACTATTCTTGAAAATGCAGTAGCATCCAACCCAAGTGGTGTGGTTATTGCATCTATCAGTTCTGATTCTACGGTACCTGCTGTAGAAGAAGCTGTTGGGAAGGGAATACCGGTTGTAACTGTTGATAACAAATTAAATACAGATGCATATACGCAACATCTTGCAACGGATCATTATGCAGCAGCATCTGAAGCAGCTGAAGCTATGGTAGCTGAATGGAAAGAAGCGGGTGTTGATCCGGCTGGTAAGAAGGTAGTAGCTGTTAGTGCTGATTCAGGCTCCGCTGTAAATCAGGCACGTTGTAATGGTTTCTTGGATAAAATTCAGGAACTGGTTCCGGATATTGAGGTTATCGAAACACAGTACTGTGATAATGATATTTCGAAAGCACAGGATACAGTGGATAATTTGATTCTCGCAAATGACGATTTGATTGGTGTCTTTGGTGATAACAATCATATGGGCGATGGTATTGCCAATTCTGTAGATCAGAATGGTAAAGCCGGTGAAATTATATGTTATGCATTTGATTCTGATGATACAGAAATTGAAGCAATCAAAAAAGGTGTTTTAACAGGTATTGTTGTACAGGATCCTTTCGGAATGGGACATGATGGTGTACTGGCAGTTGTAGATACATTGGAAGGTAAAACAGTAGAGCATGATGTAACAGCAGCGACTACACTGGTAACACAGGATAACCTTGAAGACGCAGACGTACAGAGTCTTCTTTATCCTGGAAAATAATACATAAAATCAGACAAAGCAGCCTGGTAAAAAGTATATTTTAGTAACCAGGCTGTTTTTGCAGGGAGGTAAGACATGCAGACAACGGGAAAACCTCTTATCGAAATGAAGCATATCACGAAGGAATTTCCAGGTGTAAAAGCTCTGTCGGATGTATCGATAGATATTAGACCAGGAGAAGTACATGCGTTAGTGGGAGAAAATGGAGCAGGAAAATCTACCATTATTAAAATTTTGATGGGCGTTTATTCAAAAACATCAGGGGATATTTATATCAATGGAGAAAAGCAGGATATTAAATCTCCACTACATGCCCAGGCATTAGGACTTGGAGCAGTATATCAGGATGTTAATCTGGCGCAGGATCTGTCAGTTGCAGAAAATTTCTTTATGGGTCAGTTGCTGACCAATAAGCTTGGTTTTGTGGATCATGCCCGTATGAATAAAGAAACAAGAGAAACATTGGAATCCATTGATGTCCATGTGGATCCTACAGCTATTATTCGTACTCTTTCTGTGGCGCAGCAGGAGATGGTAACAATTGGAAAGATCATGCATCAGAATGCGAAAGTAGTCATTTTTGATGAACCGACAGCACTACTGACCAATGATGAAACTGAACAGTTATTTGGTATTATAGATAAATTGAAAAAAGAGGGTGCGGGAATTATTTATATATCCCATAGAATGGAAGAAATATTCAATATTTGCGACAAGGCAACTGTTCTAAAAGATGGAACTTTTGTACAGACTGTGAATACAAAAGATACCACCGAAGATGAGCTGATTGCAATGATGGTAGGCCGTGAAGTTGGAAATATGTATGATATTGAACATATGACACCGGGAGAAACTGTCTTAAAAGTAGATCGCATATCCAGAGGTAATGCGTTTAGGGATGTGAGTTTTGAAGTAAAAAAAGGTGAAATTTTTGGTATGTTTGGTTTGGTTGGCTCAGGAAGGACTGAAATAGTCAGAAGTATCTTTGGAGCAGATGTAAAAGATTGTGGTACCGTGACTTTTCTTGGAAAGCCTGCTGATTTTACCAAACCGTCACAGGGAATTGAAGCAAGTATTGCACTGCTTCCGGAGAACAGAAAAGAACAGGGACTGGCATTAAAGCTGTCCGTTGCAGATAATACAAATATTGTAGCATTACATAAAATCTCAAAGGCTGGCATTGTAAGCAATAAGAAGGGAATTGCTGTAGCAGAGGAATACTGTGAAAAGCTGAAAACAAAAACACCTTCAGTATCCCAGCTGGTACAAAATCTTTCTGGTGGAAACCAGCAGAAGGTGGTTATCTCCAAATGGCTTGCCCAGGGAAGTGAACTTTTCATTTTTGATGAGCCGACTGTCGGCGTTGATGTGGGCGCTAAAATGGAGATTTACAAACTATTTGAATCCCTGATTAAAGAAGGGAAAACATTGATTATTATTTCCTCTTATTTACCGGAAGCTATGGGACTAAGCGACAGGTTGCTGGTGATGTATGAAGGAAAACAAATGGGCATTATACCCCGGGACGAATACGATGATGAGAAGATTCTTCGGCTTGCATCCGGAATCGAAGAGAAGGAGTCATAGTTATGGAAGAAAATAATAAAGTAGTGGAAAAGAAAAAGGGAATGGTACTGTTTAAAAAAGGTTTTAAAACAGAGATGCTGCTGGTGCTCATACTGGCAATCCTGTTTATCTTTTTTAGTATCGCATCACCGGTTTTCTTTAAAGTAGATACCTTGATGAAATTATTAAAACAGGCTTCGATCTATGGCATCATTGCAATTGGAATGGTATACGTTATCACTTCCTCCGGCATTGATTTGTCCGTAGGTTCTGTTGTCGGTCTGTCGGGAGTTATAGTATCCATGGCGATGACCAGTGGATGGGGAATTGTTCCGGCAACATTAATTGCGCTGGTAGCAAGCGCATTGGTTGGAATGTTTAATGGCGTTTTGATTTTCAATGCCAATGTGCCACCTTTTATAGCCACTTTGTCTTCTATGACAATTGTGCGAAATATGATTTTACTGATCACGGGAGCCAAGACGATTTCTGGATTACCGGAGGCGTTTACAGGAATTGCTTCAGGTTCTATTTTGGGCGTACCGAATCTGTTTTTGTGTTGGTTGGCAATTATTCTGATCAGCTTGTTTATTTCAAAGAAAACCATTTTTGGAAGAAATATGTATGCTTACGGCAGTAATAAAGAAGCAGCCAGATTAAGTGGTATTAATACAAGAATGACGGTGTATGGTGTTTATGTTTATTCAGCAGTGCTTTGCGGTATTGCAGGTATATTGCTTACTTCCAGACTGGGAAATGGTGTTCCTACCTCCGGGGACGGATATGAGGTAGACGCTATTGCTGCTGCAGTTGTTGGTGGTGCCAGCATGGATGGTGGTGTGGGTTCTGTTATTGGTACAGTACTGGGTGCAACCATTATGGCAATGCTAAGACAAGGTGGAACTTTGCTTGGCATCAATTCCTTTATCATGGAAATCATTATCAGTTCGCTGATTGCAGTTGCGGTAATCATTGATATGTTGCGAAAAAGAGGAAAATAAAAATATAAAAGCTCATAGGAGGGAATGACAAATGATATATAAAAAGGTAGCAAAAATTGAAGAAAAAATATCTGCTATTGGTATTGGTTGCTGGAATTTCGGAGGAGATTGGGACTCTACAGAAGATAATAATTCTGCAAAGATTATCAATGCAGCAATCGATATGGGTATCAACTTTTTTGATGTGGCACCTGTCTACGGATGGGGACATTCGGAAGAGGTTCTGGGAAAAACACTAAAAGAAAATAATTTGAGAAATAAAGTATTAATTGCTTCTAAAGGTGGCTTATTATGGAACGATGCTCATGAGACCACAAATAACTTATCTAAAGCAAGCCTGTTAAAGGAAATTGATGAAAGTCTTACTCGTTTACAGACAGATCATATTGATATTTATCAGATGCATTGGCCGGATCCCAATGTTGATCTGGAGGAAACTGCTGATGCATTATCAGAAATAAAAAAAGCCGGTAAGATCCGTTATGTAGGCCTTAGCAATTTCGCGCAGGCTGATGTGGATAAAATGATGACATACATAGATGTAAACTGTCAGCAGAGTCTTTATAATATGTTAGAACGTAATCCGGTGTGCTATCATGGTATTACTCTTGACTATCGTACAGAAGAGGAGGTGCTCCCAAACGTGAGAAAACATGGACAGGCTTTCCTTCCCTATAGTCCTTTGTTCCAGGGATTACTTGCTGGAAAATTTACTTCGGGAATTAATTTCTCGGAGCATGATATTCGAAATGCAAATCCAAAGCTTGTAGGTCCTGATTTCAAAAAATATTTTAATGCAGCAAACGAATTAAAAGCTCTTGCGGACGAATATGGAAAACCCATGAACGAAATCGCACTGAATTGGTTACGTCAAAAACCAGAGGTAACTTCTATTATTGGAGGGGCCTCTTCCATAAAACAGCTTGAAAATAATATTCACTGCACCACATGGGATATTGATGATGAAATGATGAAAAAAATAGCGGTTATTATTGCTCCATTTGAAAACTTATAAAAAAGATATATTAATATGAAAAACAAACGAAACGGGTTGAATTTCTTTACATGGGAAATTCAACCTGTTTTTGTTCGTTTTTTTGATCGCATTATAAAAAAATAAGCTTAAAGGAACAAAAGTTCCGAAAACATTGACGTTACAGGATTTGACTAATATAATGAAAGCACAAAAACGAACAGAAACGAAAGTGAAAGTACAGAGGCGGTCTATATGCGGGCGCATGCAAGGCAGGAATACATTGTTGAAGAGATCAAGAAAAAGGGCGGTGTTAAGGTAGAAGAGCTTGCCCAGCAGCTGGATGTGAGCCTCATGACGATTCGTAGAGACTTACAGCATTTAAGCGAGCTTGGATGGGTGGAACGATGCCATGGCGGAGCCATCACAAGAAAAGAAGAAACCTATCAGAAGAAACTGGAAGTACATCGGGAAGAGAAAAAACTGATTGCCAGAAAAGCTATAGAATATGTACATCATGGCGATATCCTTTTCCTGGATGCCGGGACCACTACTTTTGAAATGCTTGATCTGTTAGAGGATTATGCAGATATTACCATTGTAACGAACGATTTGGAAATGGGATATCGTGGAAGTAAGAAGGGTATGCAGATGATTCTTACCGGCGGTATGGTGCAAAATGATATAGCCTGTATGACAGGCCTCATTACAAACCATTCTCTGTGTAATCTGAAATATGATGTGGCTTTTATGGGGGCAGCTTCTGTAGATGCAAAATACGATGTCATGACACCTTCGGAAAGTAAAGCGATGTATAAGCAACTGGCGATCTCTAATAGCAATTACAGTTATCTTTTGGTAGATGCCAGTAAATTTAACAAAAAGGCGATGGTTAAGATCAACAATATGAAATGTTATACCGGTGTGATCACAAATTACAGATTTGATGAAGAGGAACTGATCCGTAGAAAACAAATTCACATCATACAGGCGTGAAACTGGTCTGTGAATGATAAATCAGGTAAGAGTATTGACGGCACAATGGCGGTTGTGAGGTTTGCACCTCCGTAGTAGAGGATGTGGGCTGTCCGGTATATTCTGGGAGAAGTATACTGACAGTGGAGTGGCTAAAGAAAAAGGGGTATTCGGTGGAGGGAACGTTGAATATATAATCACGAGGCCATCGGATTTAGAAGTACATAGCAGATAGGGACAATGTCCAGATGAGAACTCCGTAACCATGTGACAGCTATGGATATAGCAAGGATGAGCCTGGCAAGTGAAGTCAGTATGATGGAAAGCAATCCGTCTTGCAGTAACAAAAAAGAAGCAGATGCACGAATAAACAGTGT
>JAQUUX010000059.1 GCA_028693705.1 Lachnospiraceae bacterium
TGGTAGCTTAATTTTACATCAAAAAGGAATGAGATTCCTTATATTTTGGGCATTTTTTTAAAGTTGTTCATTACAATGCTGATAAAATCAGGAGCTTGTGGATAAATCTGCGGAAACTCAAGATCTGTAAGGTTGACAGACCAGGATAGGTGTGCTATATTATTTAACAGATGTAACAAATTTGTAATAATTTGTAATCTATGGGGGATATAATATTTGGAGGTTTTAATGAAACATTACTTATCAAAAGCAACCGTAATTGCATTAACGGCAGCGATAACCTTTGGAGGCGCGAATATGACAGCACAGGCAAGCAGCGTGACGTCAATTCTGCCACAGGCAGGTGTCAGTCTGACACTGGCAAAGGGAACTACGTTAAAGCAGATATCTGAAACTGTATCAGCAAAATCTGCAACAGCAGGAAAAGCAACTGTTTCCGGTAATAAAAATGGAATGTCTGCATCTGCACTGGATATTTTGTCAGCATCTTACAGTGACGAAGTAAAAGATGCCGTAAATAAAGATATAGAAGATACAAAATCTGTTGAGGATCTGGAAGCAGAAACCCAGACAGCTGAGACTGCAACAGAAGCAACTGAAACAGAGATGACTGAAACTGAGAAGGAAGAAGAATCCTTCAAGAGTCTGGTTATTGCACAGGTTACCAATTATGTGAATGTCAGAGCTGATGCTTCAGAAGACAGTGAAGTAGTTGGTAAGTTATATAACAATTCCGTTGGTTCTTTTATTTCTGAAAAAGACGGATGGTTTGAAATTACTTCCGGTAACTGTACCGGCTATGTAAAAGCAGAATATTGTGTAACCGGAGATGATGCGGTAGAACTTGCAAAACAGGTTGGTACCAGAATCGCAACAGTTACAACGACGACTCTTTTCGTAAGAGAACAGGCAACAACAGATTCACCGGTTATTGGTATGGTACCAATTGAAGATGAATTAACAGTCAGTGAAGAAATGGATGGCTGGGTAAAGGTAAACATTGAGGAAGGTGATGGCTATGTATCATCTGAATTCGTTACCTTGTCTACAGAATTTGTAACCGCTGAGTCAAAAGCAGAAGAAGATGCAAGACTTGCAAAAGAAGCTGCTGAACGTAAGGCCGCTCAGGCAGCAGCCGCTGCAGCAGCACAGAAGAATGCTGCAAGTTCAAACTCATCAGGATCTAAGGCAGATACATCTGCTGCATCAGCAACAGTAAGTTCTTCTTCAGGAAGTGAAACCGGTAAGGCAGTTGCTAATTATGCATTACAGTTTGTTGGTAATCCATATGTTTATGGAGGAACCAGTTTGACCAATGGTGCTGACTGCTCAGGATTTGTTATGAGTGTATATAATAACTTTGGTGTCAGCCTGCCACACTCTTCTTCAGCAGATCGTAGTGTGGGAGCAACAGTAGGAAGCCTTGCAGAGGCACAGCCTGGTGATATTCTTTGTTACTCAGGACATGTAGCGCTGTATATTGGAAATGGACAGATCGTTCATGCTTCCACATCCAGAACAGGTATTATTGTTTCAAATGCTAGTTATAGACAGATTCTTTCTATCAGAAGAATTTTCTAAACAATTTCAATAGAGTGGTTTAAAAGTGTAATGGGACGGTACTTAGGTACCGTCCTTTTTGCTTTAAAATCAGCAGGAGAAGTGGCGAAAGAGTGACGGTATTGTATCATTTTCTGAATATATTTTTTCTGAAAAAAATGTTTGACAATTAGTGGTTTGTGCAAGTTACACAAAATTGAAAATTAGTGCAGAAAACACTGGACATACCAAAAAAATGGATATAAAAAGTTATCCACAATGAAAACAACGAAAAATAGGCGTTTGCGACTTATACACGAAGTTATCCACATTATCCACAGAAATCCACATTCGTTTATGTGGGTATTTTATGAAAACCAACAAAAAAATTGATTTGTAAAGTTGTCCAAAAATTTGTTAGAAACGGCAAATTTGCTTTTGTTGGGTGATTTTTTGAAGTGTCAAAAAAGATGTTAAAAAAGTATTAAATTGTTGCCTCAAGTGAAAAAATTATGCTATAATGACTATACAATAATTAACCAAAAGGGGATGAGCTGCATGAAATTTATAGTGCTTGGAAGAAACATTGATGTGACAGAGGGGCTGAAGACAGCGGTAGAGGACAAGATCGGCAAGCTGGAGAAATATTTTACCCCGGATACTGAGGTTCATGTAACGTTAAGCGTTGAAAAGGATCGTCAGAAAATCGAAGTTACCATTCCGGTAAAGGGTAACATTATCCGTTCGGAACAGGTCAGCAGTGATATGTATGTATCAATTGATCTGGTAGAGGAAGTAATTGAAAGACAGCTGAAGAAATATAAGACCAAGCTGGTAGACAAGCAGCAGGCAGTTTCTAATTTTAGTAAAGCTTATATGGAAAAAGATTATGAAGAAGATGAAGAAGTAAAGATTCTTCGTACCAAGAAGTTTGACATCAAACCTATGTATCCGGAAGATGCATGTATTCAGATGGAATTATTAGGACATAATTTCTTTGTTTTCTGTAATGCAGAAACAGATCAGGTCAATGTTGTTTATAAGAGAAAAGGAAATTCTTACGGATTGATTGAACCTGAAGATTAATTACTTATAATGGAAAATGAAAGGCCCCGCCGGAACTGTCTGGCGGGGCGTATTTTTCTAAAAAACAGTAATTATTACGTCAAAATGACGGAAAAATGATAATTTTATTATATTTATTAAAACACATTGCAAAAAAGAGACCGCTGTGTTAAAATGAAATCAATTGGTGTGATAAAAAAATAACAATCGTTCCAAGGATACTATTTTAGGGAATTAGACGACTGTTTCAAGTCAAAAAAAGATACTTAATTCAAGGAGGATTTAATCAATGTCAAAGAAAGTTGTATTAGCAGGCGCTTGCCGTACTGCAATCGGAACTATGGGTGGTAGCTTAAGCACAACTCCAGCTGCTGATCTGGGTGCCATTGTTATCAAAGAAGCTTTAAACAGAGCAGGAGTTGCTCCGGAAGCAGTAGACCATGTTTATATGGGCTGTGTAATCCAGGCTGGATTAGGACAGAACGTAGCTCGTCAGGCTACTTTAAAAGCTGGACTTCCAATCGAGACACCGGCTGTAACAATTAACGTTGTTTGCGGTTCCGGTTTGAACTGTGTAAATATGGCAGCTCAGATGATTCAGGCAGGGGATGCTGATATCGTTGTTGCAGGTGGTATGGAAAATATGTCCATGGCTCCTTACGCACTTCCAAATGCTCGTTTCGGATATAGAATGAACAATGGTACTTTAGTAGATACCATGATCAAAGATGCATTATGGGATGCTTTCAATGATTACCATATGATCAAAACAGCAGATAACATCTGTGAGCAGTGGGGACTTACCAGAGAAGAATTAGATGAGTTCGCATTAAATTCACAGCTGAAATGTGAAGCAGCTCAGAAATCCGGAGCTTTTGATGATGAAATCGTACCAGTAATGGTTAAGAAGAAAAAAGAAATGGTTGAATTCAGAGTAGATGAAGGACCACGTGCCGGTTCTACTATTGAAGGACTTGCTAAATTAAGACCAATCAACAAAGATGGTTTTGTTACAGCTGGTAATGCATCAGGTATCAATGATGGTGCAGCAGCTATCGTTGTTATGAGCGAAGAAAAAGCTAAAGAACTTGGTGTTAAGCCAATGGCTACTTTCGTTGCCGGAGCACTTGGCGGTGTTGATCCTTCTATCATGGGTATCGGACCTGTTGCTTCTACAAAGAAAGTACTTGCTAAGACAGGCATGAAGATTGAAGACTTTGATATCATCGAAGCTAACGAAGCTTTTGCTGCACAGTCTGTAGCAGTTGGTAAAGACTTAGGAATCAATGTTGAGAAACAGTTAAATCCTAATGGTGGTGCAATTGCACTTGGACATCCGGTTGGAGCATCAGGATGCCGTATTCTGGTAACATTGCTTCACGAGATGCAGAAAGCAGACGCTAAGAAGGGTCTTGCTACACTGTGTATCGGCGGTGGTATGGGTTGCTCTACAATTGTTGAGAGAGACTAATCTTTTTAAGTAAACTATGTTTGGGGAGTACCTGGAAACTGGTGCTCTCCAACTTATGTTGTAAATGCAAAAAAATAAAGGGAAGAAAGAAGGAGAGAAGACATGGGATTTGTTTTATATGAACAGCAGGATGCTGTAGGTGTTATCACCATCAACCGTCCTGAAGCATTGAACGCACTGAATTCCGCAGTATTGGATGAATTGAATACAGTTCTGGATGCTGTAGATTTAGCAACCACAAGATGCCTGGTATTAACAGGTGCAGGGGAAAAATCTTTTGTTGCCGGCGCTGATATCGGTGAAATGAGCAGCCTGACAAAAGCAGAAGGTGAAGCATTTGGTAAGAAAGGTAATGATGTTTTCCGTAAACTGGAAACTTTCCCGATTCCTGTTATTGCAGCAGTAAACGGCTTCGCACTTGGCGGCGGCTGTGAGATCTCCATGAGCTGTGATATCAGAATCTGTTCCGATAATGCAATGTTTGGTCAGCCTGAAGTTGGTCTTGGTATTACACCTGGTTTTGGTGGTACACAGAGACTTGCGCGTCTGGTTAGCCCGGGCATGGCAAAACAGTTAATTTACACAGCCAGAAACATCAAAGCTGACGAAGCTTTCAGAATTGGTCTTGTAAATGCTGTATATACACAGGAAGAATTAATGCCTGCAGCTATGAAAATGGCAGCCGGTATTGCAAAGAACGCTCCTATTGCTGTTCGTAACTGCAAGAAAGCCATTAATGATGGTCTTCAGGTAGATATGGATCAGGCTATTGTGATTGAAGAGAAGCTGTTTGGCGATTGCTTCGAGTCACATGACCAGAAGGAAGGCATGAGCGCTTTCTTAGAGAAGAGAAAAGAAAAGACATTTACTAACAACTAATATAAAGCAAAACAAGGAGGCAAATCCTCTCTCGTCCAGAGGGACTCGATTTTGCTTCGCAAAACAAGGAGGCATAGCCTCTGCAAGCAGAGTCATTAGATTTTGCTTCGCAAAATAAAAGGAGGATTAATAAATGAAAGTAGGTATTATCGGCGCTGGAACAATGGGTTCCGGAATTGCACAGGCATTTGCACAGACAGAAGGATATGAAGTTTGTCTTTGCGATATCAACGAACAGTTCGCAGCAAATGGCAAAAACAAAATTGCTAAAGGTTTTGAGAAGAGAGTTGCTAAAGGTAAAATGGAACAGGCGGATGCTGACAAGATTTTAGCTAAGATCACAACAGGCGTAAAAGACATCTGTACAGATTGTGACCTGGTTGTAGAAGCTGCTCTGGAAGTTATGGAAGTTAAGAAACAGACATTCAAGGAATTACAGGACATCTGCCCTAAGGATTGTATCTTTGCTACCAATACATCTTCTCTGTCTATTACAGAAATCGGTGCAGGTCTTGACAGACCGGTTATCGGTATGCATTTCTTCAATCCTGCTCCGGTTATGAAGCTGATCGAAGTTATCAAAGGTGAGAACACAACTGATGAAGTTAAAGATAAGATCGTTGCTATCGCTAACGAAATCGGAAAAACTCCTGTAGAAGTTAACGAAGCAGCAGGCTTTGTTGTAAACAGAATTTTAGTTCCTATGATCAACGAAGGTGTTGGCATTCTTGCTGATGGTGTTGCATCTGTAGAAGGTATTGATACCGCTATGAAATTAGGCGCAAATCATCCAATGGGACCTTTGGAATTAGGAGATCTGATTGGTCTTGATATCTGCCTTGCTATTATGAACGTATTATATGATGAGACAGGAGATCCTAAGTATCGTCCTCATCCACTTCTTAAGAAGATGGTACGTGCAGGTAAATTAGGACGTAAGACCGGAATCGGTTTCTATGATTACTCTAAGTAATCATTGACTATTCTAAATAAGAAGTAATCAAAACAAAGATGGAGGATTTTTAATCATGGATTTTTCTTTAGACAAAAAGCATGAGATGGCAAGATCTCTTTTTAAAGAGTTTGCTGAGAATGAAGTAAAACCGTTTGCACAGGAAACTGATGAAACAGAACATTTCCCGGAAGCAATCGTAGAAAAAATGGAAAAACTTGGATTCATGGGTATTCCAATTGAAAAACAGTATGGTGGACAGGGATGCGATATCCTTACATACATCATGGCTGTAGAAGAAATGGCAAAGGTTTGCGGAACAACTTCTGTTGTTATTTCCGCACACACATCCCTTTGTGCAGATCCTATTCAGACTTATGGTACAGAAGAACAGAAACAGAAATTCCTGATTCCTCTTGCAAAAGGTGAATTATTAGGAGCTTTCGGTTTAACTGAGCCTGGTGCAGGTACTGATGCACAGGGTGTACAGACCAGAGCCGTACAGGATGAAGCAACAGGTGAATGGATCTTAAATGGTTCTAAGTGCTTTATCACAAATGGTAAATATGCAGATGTTTATATCATCATCGCTATTACTGATATCGTAGAAGACAAACGTGGCAGAAAGCAGAAGAAGTTCTCCGCATTTATCGTAGAAAAGGGAACACCTGGTTTCTCCTTTGGAACAAAAGAGAAGAAGATGGGTATCCGTGGATCAGCTACATACGAACTGATTTTCCAGGATTGCAGAATCCCTGCAGACAGCATGTTAGGACAGCGTGGTAAAGGCTTCCCTATCGCTATGCATACTCTGGATGGCGGACGTATCGGTATCGCTGCACAGGCTCTTGGTCTTGCAGAAGGTGCTTTAGAGCGTACCATCGCTTACACAAAGGAAAGAAAACAGTTTGGTCGTTCTATCGCTCAGCAGCAGAATACACAGTTCCAGTTAGCTGATATGGCTACTAAGGTAGAAGCTGCACAGATGATGGTTTACAGAGCTGCAATGAAGAAACAGCAGTTTATGGCAGATCACAAGACCTCTTATTCTGTAGAAGCTGCTATGGCTAAGTTATACGCTGCAGAAGTTGCTATGGAAGTAACAACCAAGGCAGTTCAGCTTCATGGTGGTTACGGTTATATCCGTGAATATGATGTAGAGCGTATGATGCGTGATGCTAAGATTACTGAAATCTATGAAGGTACTTCTGAAGTACAGAGAATGGTAATCTTCGGAAGCTTATTAAAATAATCCGGAACGCATAAACAAAGCAGAAAAACAGATATGGATTTCATAGAAAAACCTATGGAAATCCAAAAAAAGAATAAGGAGATAATGATACATGAAAATCGTTGTATGTATTAAACAGGTTCCTGATACAAAGGGTGGCGTACAGTTTAACCCGGACGGAACACTTAATAGAGCCGCAATGCTTACCATTATGAATCCAGATGACAAAGCTGGTCTGGAAGCAGCACTTAGATTAAAAGATCAGTATGGTGCAGAGGTTACCGTACTTACCATGGGACTTCCTAAGGCAGATGAAGTTCTTCGTGAAGCAATGGCTATGGGCGCTGATAAGGGCGTTCTGGTTACAGACAGAGTACTGGGTGGCGCTGATACCTGGGCTACATCTACTACAATTGCAGGCGCACTGAGAAACATCGATTACGATCTGGTTATTACCGGCCGTCAGGCTATTGATGGAGATACTGCACAGGTTGGACCACAGATCGCAGAACATCTTGGACTTCCTGTTATCTCTTATGCAGAAGAAATCAAGATCGATGGAGATTCTGTTATCGTTAAACGTCAGTACGAAGACAGATATCATGAATTAAAAGCAAAAATGCCTTGTCTGATCACTGCACTTGCTGAATTAAATGAGCCACGTTACATGACTCCAGGCGGAATCTTTGATGCTTATGAAAAAGAAGTTACAGTTTGGGGCAGAAAAGATCTTAAGGATGTTGATGATGCAAACCTTGGTCTTGCAGGTTCTCCTACAAAGATCGCCAAAGCATCCGATAAGGTTCGTAAAGGTGCCGGAGAAAAAGTTGCTCTGGATCCTACAGAATCCGTTGCTTATATTATGAGCAAATTAACTGAGAAACATGTAATCTAAAAAATTAAGGAAAAGTGGTGAACAAAATGGGTTTAGAAGAATATAAAGGAGTATATATCTACGCACAGCAGGTAGATAACGAATTAAGCAGTATCGCTTTTGAATTGATTGGCAAAGCAAAAGATCTTGCAGCTGATTTAAAGACAGACGTAACAGCAGTTCTGCTTGGATCCGGTGTAAAAGCACTGGCTGACAAGTTAGCAGAATACGGTGCAGATAAGGTTATCGTTGTAGATGATCCTGCATTAAAAGAATATCGTACAGAGCCATATGCACATGCATTAGCTTCCGTTATTAACAAGTATAAACCAGAGATCATGTTAGTTGGTGCAACTGCAATCGGTAGAGATTTAGGTCCTACTGTATCTGCAAGAGTTGCAACTGGTCTGACCGCTGACTGTACACAGCTTGAAATCGGTGATTTCCCATTGGTTGCAGTTGCTGGACAGGAACAGTTACATAACCAGTTATTAATGACTCGTCCTGCATTTGGTGGTAACACAATCGCTACTATCGCTTGCCCTTACAACCGTCCACAGATGGCTACCGTTCGTCCGGGTGTTATGCAGAAACGTGAGCCTGTAGCTGGTACAAAGGCTGTAATTGAAGAGTTCAACCCTGGATTTGTAGAGAACAACAAATATGTTGAAATCTTAAACATCGTTAAATCCGTAACAGATACAGTAGATATCATGGATGCTAAGATCCTGGTATCCGGTGGTCGTGGTGTTGGAAGCCCAGAGAACTTCAAGATTCTGGATGATCTGGCAGCAGCTATCGGCGGAACAGTAAGCTGTTCCCGTGCCGTTGTAGATAACGGCTGGAAGCCAAAGGATCTGCAGGTTGGTCAGACTGGTAAAACAGTTCGTCCTAATGTATATTTTGCAATCGGTATTTCCGGAGCAATTCAGCATACAGCAGGTATGGAAGAGTCTGACATCATCATCGCAATCAATAAAGATGAGACAGCTCCTATCTTTGATGTAGCTGATTATGGTATCGTAGGAGATCTGAACAAGATTGTTCCTGCATTAACAGAAGCTATCAAGGCTGCAGTAGTGAAATAAGCTGTTGGTTTTTAAGGAAAATTAAAAATAGGTCAGTAACCTGACAAAGTAACAGGAAGTCATATCCGGCTGGTTTGCGCCAGTCTGGTATGACTTCTTTTATGTTTTAGCGAAATTGTTGCTGAACCGCGAAAAAAGGCGTATAATTTTCCACATGTATGAAAAAAATGTAGAAAATGTACTACAGGTGGAAAATCTAACTCTATCCTATGGAAGAAAGAACATTCTGAACAGGTTGTCCTTTCAAGTTCAAAGAGGAGATTGTGTTGGTATTATCGGGGCAAATGGCTGTGGTAAATCCACACTGTTATCTGCACTTACCGGTATCAAGAAGCCGGACACGGGAACCATTCTTTATACTGGAAAAGATATCTGGAAAGAGGATCTGACACTGGCCGGCAGGATTGGTTACGTGCCTCAGGAGAATCCCCTGTTACCGGAACTTTTGGTAGCAGATAATCTGCTGTTGTGGTACGGAGACAAAACTGGAATCGGACAAAAGCAGGAACTCTTTAAAACCTTTGGATTAGAAGAAGTCTGGAAGATGCCGATAAAGAAACTATCCGGCGGAATGCGAAAGAGGGTTAGCATCGTCTGTGCTGTAGCAAATAATCCCGAATTACTCATATTAGATGAGCCGGGAGCAGCATTAGATTTGCCATGTAAGGAAGACATCAAACAATATTTACATACATATATACAAACAGGTGGAACGGTAATTTTGACTTCACATGAAGAAGCAGAACTATCGATTTGTAATCGGCTACTCTTCATTCACAGGGGAGATATAGAGGAAGTAAACGCTAATCTAAGAGGAGAAAAACTATGGAAAATGTTGAAAACAACGTAAACGAGACTGTAGAAACAAACACTACAGTTGAAACAGATTCTACAGAGAATACAATTGTAGATACTGCAGCTGGTGAAACTTATAAAGGATCCCAGGGACCTGACGCTGCACAGAAGAAGAGCAATAAGAAGATTATCATTGGTGCAGCAGCTGCAATTTTGGCATTGGTAATTGTTGCAATCATTGCAGTATTTGTATTTTTACAGAAGGATGACAAGGCTGTTGTAGGTACAGCATTTATTAACTTGGCAGAAGAGATGTCCGCGGAAAATGATCCTATTGAGGCTGCTATTGGTGCAGAAGACATGATGAAGGCTTATTACGAAGGTAAGACAACAATGGATTATTCCATGAATCTTACAATGCCTACAGAAGTAGACTTTCCTACAATCGGATTGGATGGAACATTTGCAAAAAATGTACCTGATAAGAAAATCCAGAGTACAACAACAGTTAGCATGGCTAATGTAGATCTGTTAAATGCAGATGTTTATGCAGATGATGCTAAAATGTATTTAGGTATTCCGGAATTATTAGGCCAGGATACTTATGTAAACTTCAATATGGCAACTTTTGGAGAAGACTTTAACAATTCTTTTCTGGCTTCTTATGCAGGCATTCAGGAAGATGCATCCCTTTCTATTGATCCATACGCAGCAATGCCGGAAGCAGTAGATTATTCTATGGATGATTTCAAAACTGCTTATGCAGAGGATGTTAAAAATTTAATTACTAATATTCAGGTAGAAAATGCTGATACAAAATATACTCTTGCAAAGGCTGACAGTGAAGTAGAGTGTGACCTTTATACAGTTACCATTCCTCAGGCTGATGCGAATCAGATGATTAAAGATTTTGCAGAAACAGATGCTATGCAGAGTGTTGAAGAAGAACTGGAAAAGAACAGAGCTTCTATGGCAGCTATGGGTGAAGAAGAAGCTTTCAATGCAGTTATGGACAGCTGGAATGATTTCCTCACAAATGGTATCCAGGGAGATATGTTACTGGAAGTAGCAGTAAGTGATAAAAAAGTAGTAATGATTCAGACAACAGAAGATATCGCAATTTCTATGGGAGAGATTACTCCTGCTATTGGATTTGCAACTACCTTTACTGGCGATACACGCGTTAGCGATGTACAGGATTATACAGTTGATGTTACCATAAATGATGAAACCATGACTATGGCACTGAACAGTACCTGGAGTGATGCAGATTTATCCTATGGCTGTACCGGATCCATGTCTCTTGCTGATGAAACATATGCATTCCACTTAAATGGAACCTTTGCAGATGTTACAAAGGGCAGTGCATTTGTCATGAATATTGATCAGCTTGATGTAACTTATAATGATGAGCAGATGATGGCTATTACCGGTAACTTTGGTATGAAAGAACTGAGTGAGGATATTGTGATTCCACAGGGTACACAGTATGACCTGTTTAACTTAACCGAAACAGATCTGATGGGTCTTGCTAATGTAGTTATGGAAAATGTTTACACCTGGCAGAATACTTTATCCATGATTCAGTAAGTAAAGGTTTTTATGAAACAAAGTTTAAATTATTTAAAATTACAATTGAAGCAGGCAAAAGCAGCATTTCCCCGATCTATTGCTGCAAGTAGCCTGTTACTTGTGTTAATTGGCAGTATTGCAATTCTTGGGATTCACTTTCTCTACCAGGGAAAATTAGTGGATCAGATCAGGATTGCTGTTGTTGCTGATGAAACAAACCCCATGACGAAGCTTCTGCTTTCCTATGTATCTAACATGGAAAGTACAGAGGCTCTTTGTGTTTTTGAGAATGTGGAAGAGTCACGGGGACTGGAAGGAATAAAGCAGGGAACATATGCTGCCTGTATGATTTTACCGGAAACTGTGGTAGAGGATATTTTAAACGGTACCAACACACCGGTGAGAGTAGTGCTGCCTGAAAATGGGGGTATTGGAACGATTTTACTGCAGGAGTTAACAGATGCAGGAGCAGATATGCTGTCAGTTGCGCAGGCTGAAATCTATGCAACTTATGATCTGGTGGTAGATACCCGGATGTATGACAGACTTGCGGAATTGGAAGCAAAGGTAGACAAACAGAATCTGGATATGGCATTGAACCGAACCGGGGTATTTCAACAGGAACAGCTCTCAGCAGTGGGAAAATTGGCGATATGGCAGTATTATCTGGCGGCAGGAATTTTATTGTCACTTTTATTATGGGGGATTAGCTGTAGTTTTATACAGGATGAACCGACTGTTATGCAGGACTTGCTTAAGCGTCAGGGGTGTCCCGACCTTATACAATTGTTATGTAAACTAAACGCGGTATTTGTTATGTATCTTGGATATGCAATCGTTTTATTTGCGCTTTTACGGATTATCGGAACATATATTGGTATTGAAATGTTCATTGAGAAATGGGACATTCTGATATTTATGCTGATGCTTTTACTGATGGCAACATGGACATTGGCATTATCCTATCTGGCAGGAAAAGATGGAGCACAATTCTTCTTGTTCCCTGTGGCCGCCTTTGGAGTTATGGGGATTTCCGGTGGTTTTGCACCTATGGCCTTTTTGCCGGATAAAATGAGAACAATAGGAGAACTTTTGCCGGTGCATAAACTGATTGCCTGGCTGGGCGGTTCTATCAGACAGACCGGAAGCTATTATTATCAGTCTCCGGAAATGTATCAGTCTTTAAGCTGGAGTCTGTTTGGCTGGAGTTTGTTTTTGATGCTGGCGGCGTTTTTGATGATGAAGCACAAAAGGATACTGAGATGAAGAAAATTATGAGTTTGATCCGGCTTCTTTGGAAAAGAAATTGCAGACAGGCAGGATTTTGGATATTAAGTATTTTAACCCCGGTAGTGCTTTTCATTTTGTTCACGCAGAATAATCTTTCGGAGGGGACCGGTGGTGTTCCTGTTGCCCTGTATGCTCAGGATGAAACCGGAAGTGTGGTGATACAGGCTTTACTGGAAAAAGAGGGAACATATGCATTTTATGAAGCTGATTCGGTTACCGAATTAGAAGAAGCGGTTATAACCGGACATGCAGAGTGCGGATATATATTCTCAGAAGATTTATTCAAAAGAATGTCAACTGGCGAACAGAAGCTGATACGGGTAATAGAGAATCCTGCATCCACGGTAACGGGGATGGTGGAGGAAACTGTTTATACAGAACTGTTTCGACAGGCCTCTGTGGAACAATACGGCGCATTACTGGAGGCGGAAGCAGATATTGCGTTACCGGATAGCAGAAGTGCATTGGAGAGGAGACTGCAGGATAATAGCACCTTTTCTTTTCAATATGAAACACTGGAGAATGGGGCACTGCCGGTTATAGAAAAAAAGTCTGATACCATGCTGTTTAAGGGGATCGCTGCGCTAATGATGTTTTTCTGCGGATGCAGCGGCGTATTCCTGGCGATGGGGGATGATGAAAGCAGATGTTTTAGAATACGGTATCGCAGGAAGAGAATCTGTATCCTGATTTCATTTCTTGTGATTTTCATGCCAATTCTGTGGTGCGGGTTGGAGGTGCTTCTATGTGCAGGACTTGCCGGAGCAGGAAATGCAGTAGAAGCAATGAAACTGGTGGCATTCGCCATTTTGCTGACTCTATGGCTGTCCATTCTGAAATGGCTGTGTCAAAACCGCAGACGCCTGTCGGCAGCGATGCCGGTGTTAATCGGTGCAATGCTGCTTTGCAGTCCTGTGATCATAGATTTATCTGATTTGATTCCGGGTATACGCGTTGTCAGGTGGTTGTTTCCCACGACCTGGTACTTACTTTGGTAAAACATAGATCTCATATATTTACTTTTATAAAAAATATTCTGAAAGTGGCATATAATAGCTGACTGCTAAATAAGGTGGGATAGGGTAATCGATACCGGAGCAGTCGCTTGATATGCGGCAGAAAGAGAGGGAGATATGGCAAAATTTGTAATGGCACTGGATGCCGGCACTACCAGTAATCGCTGCATCCTTTTTAATGAGAAGGGGGAAATGTGCAGTGTGACTCAGAAAGAATTTACACAATTTTTTCCGAAGCCGGGCTGGGTGGAGCATGATGCAAATGAAATATGGTCTACACAGTTAGGCGTTGCAGTGGAAGCAATGCAGAAGGCCGGGGCAAGTGCAGCTGATATCGCGGCCATCGGCATCACCAATCAAAGGGAAACTACTATTGTCTGGGATAAAGAGACAGGGGAGCCCGTATATCATGCTATCGTATGGCAATGCAGAAGAACCTCCGAATATTGCGATTCCTTAAAGGACAAAGGTCTTGTGGATACCATCCGCAGTAAAACAGGACTGGTTATTGATGCATATTTTTCCGGAACAAAGATTCACTGGATCCTGGAAAATGTTCCGGGGGCACGGGAGAAAGCAGAGGCTGGAAAGCTGTTATTCGGAACCGTGGATACCTGGCTGATCTGGAAACTTACAAAGGGTGCAGTGCATGTCATTGATTATTCCAATGCATCCCGCACCATGTTATTCAACATCAATACCCTGAAATGGGATGAGGAGATTTTGAAAGAACTGAATATTCCTGCCTCTATGCTTCCGACACCAAAACCTTCCAGCTGCGTCTATGGTGAAACTGCGCCGGAGTATTTTGGAGCATCTATCCCGATTGCCGGTGCGGCAGGAGATCAGCAGGCAGCTTTGTTTGGGCAGACCTGTTATACTGCAGGGGAAGCTAAGAATACATATGGAACCGGTTGTTTTATGCTGATGAATACAGGGGAAAAGCCCGTTTTCTCTAAGAATGGATTGGTTACTACCATTGCCTGGGGATTGGACGGAAAGGTAAATTATGCCCTGGAGGGTTCCATATTTGTGGCTGGGGCTGCTATTCAGTGGCTGCGTGATGAACTGAAGCTAATCGATACTTCACCGGATTCAGAGTATATGGCGGGAAAAGTACCTGATACTAATGGCTGTTATGTGGTACCGGCATTTACAGGACTTGGTGCACCACATTGGGATCAGTATGCAAGAGGCACTATCGTAGGATTAACCAGAGGGGTAAACAAGTATCACATCATCAGAGCCACCCTGGAGTCTCTGGCATACCAGACAAATGATGTTATCACTGCTATGCAGGCAGACTCCGGTATCGATATTAAGGCATTAAAGGTAGACGGCGGAGCCTGCAAGAACAATTTCCTGATGCAGTTCCAGTCTGACATTATCCATGCACCGGTACACAGACCAATGTGTGTGGAAACAACAGCAATGGGCGCTGCCTATCTGGCAGGTCTGGCTGTAGGGTACTGGAAGAACAAAGAAGATGTGGTACAGAACTGGCAGATAGACAGAATCTTCACACCACAAATGTCTGCCGAGAAACGAACAGCCGGGATAAAAGGCTGGAATAAAGCTGTCAGCTGTTCTTATGGATGGGCGAAAGACGAAGTATAAGACAGTAACGACCAAAAGAATTGAATTTACAAAAAATGAGACCGCAAAAGAGAAGAAACGGAGCAGTTTGCAAAAACTTTCATGTGGAGGATTGTAAATGCTAATTCTGATAGCGGAATTGATCGGCACGATGATGCTGATCTTACTTGGTGACGGAGTTTGCTGTAATGTAAACCTGAACAAATCCGGGATGAAGGGGGCAGGATCGATTCAGATCACCTTTGCCTGGGGTCTTGCAGTACTGGTGCCGGCATTTATCTTTGGAACAGCTTCCGGTGCACATTTTAACCCTGCACTCACTCTGGCACTGGCAATGGATGGATCAATTGCCTGGGGCAGTGTTCCATTGTATCTGGCAGGACAGTTCATGGGAGCTATTCTGGGAGCTATTCTGGTATTTATCCTGTTCAAGGGACAGTTTGATGCCACAGATGATGCCAACACAAAACTTGGAGTATTTTGTACATCTCCATCTGTACCCGATACCGGCTTAAATCTTTTAAGTGAGATCGTAGGTACTTTTGTTCTGGTATTTGCCATCAAAGGTATTGGTCAGGTAACAGGTATTGCCGGTGGTTTAAGTAATCTTTTTGTATTTGGTATCATCGTTTCTATTGGTATGTCATTGGGCGGTCTGACCGGTTATGCCATCAACCCGGCAAGAGATTTAGGCCCACGTATTGCTCATGCACTTTTACCGATTAAAGGAAAAAGAGATTCCAATTGGCAGTATGCGTGGATTCCGGTAGCGGGTCCTATTATAGGAGCACTTATTGCAGTTGCTTTATATGCAATAATCCCCTGGTCAGTTTAGATAAAATATAATATGATAAAATAGTATAAAAGAAAAACGGGCAGCCGGAAAAGTAGTGTTTTCCGGCTGTCAGAGAATGGAGATACCAATGGGAAAAGAAGTGAAAACCAATGCCATGCGTATTCTGGACCGCATGAAAATACCTTATGAATACCATACTTATGAATGCAAGGAATTTACAGATGGCTGTCATGTGGCAGATCTTCTGGGACTTCCCTATGAAAAGGTATTTAAGACACTGGTAACTGTAGGAAACAGCAAAAACTATTTTGTATTTGTGCTTCCGATAGCAGAAGAATTGGATATGAAAAAAGCGGCTAAATCTGTGGGGGAAAAATCCGTTGCAATGGTACATGTAAAAGACATCAATGCCATTACCGGCTATATCAGGGGCTGCTGTACAGCAATTGGCATGAAAAAGCAGTTCGTGACAAGAATAGACATCAGTGCGAAGGAACAGCCTGTAGTAATCGTCAGTGGTGGCAGACTGGGCTTACAGATGGAACTGAAGCCGGAGGATTTGTGTAAAGCATGCGGCGGGGAGTATGCAGATATCTCTGAAAAGAGGAACAGAGTATGAGAATTATTGCTGTAGATGATGAAAGAATCGCTCTGGAAGGTTTGATAAGTGCCATAAAAAAGGTAGTTCCGGAAGAAATAAGAGGATTTCGCAGTTCAGAAGAGGCGTTACAATATGTCAAAAATAATCCTGTAGATGTTGCATTTCTTGATATTGAGATGAGAGAGATGAATGGTGTCACGCTGGCAAAGCATCTGAAAGCGATATGCCATAGTATAAACATAATTTTTACAACAGGGTATGGAGAATATAGAGAGTGTGCTTTTGCTCTTCATGCAAGTGGTTATGTAACAAAACCTGTCACACCGGAAAAAATTAGTTTGAAATGAATGAATTGAGAAATCCTGTGGTGCATGTAACAGAACAAAAGCTGAGAATAAAAGCATTTGGAAATTTTGAAGTATACAAGGGAGAAAAAGTATTAGACTTTAAATATAATAAAAGCAGAGAATTACTGGCATATCTTGTAGACCGAAATGGATCTCTTTGCAGCAATCATGAAATTATAACAGCCTTGTGGGAAGAAGGAGAAAAGGTAAATAATCATATTTCCTATCTGAAGAATACCAGGACAGACCTGATTGCTACTTTAAAAGCTGTTGGATGCGGAGATGTACTGGAGAGACAAAGAGGTTCACTTAGAATTATACCTGAGAAAATAGACTGTGACTATTTCGATTATCTGAATCAAAAGCCATCCGGAATCAATGCCTATAGGGGAGAGTATATGGCACAGTATAGCTGGGCGGAAATGACCCATGGAGCACTGGAGAGCTGAGACTGTCAATAATGGGATAACCGGGAACAGAAGCAACAATAAAGTTTCCGTTTGGAAAAGCGTAAGACTTTATACTTTAAGAAAAAAAGAGGGAATAGAAATGCCTTGCAACTCTATTAACAGTACCATTGAGATTCTCACGTCAGCACTTCTTGTCGTACTATTAATATCAACTATCATTCAGAAGAGAGAAAAAACAAAACTGGATCGGCTGTTTCTGCTGACACTGGTTCTGCATACTGTGAATACTTTGGGAGATCTTGCAGCATGGAGATTTACCTATAAACCGGGGATGCTTGCGCTGGTTATGACCGGTGTTGGCAACTTTTCGACATACTTTTTTGGAACAATAGCATATCTGGCATTTTTGTCCTATGTATATCTGGATGCTGTAGAGGAGAAAAAGCCTGTAAAATGGAGTATACTGCTGGTTACTCTGGTTGCAGGCATGACACTCTTTAATATGGGGCTTACGCTCTATAACTATAAAAGCGAAATCCTCTATACCATTGATAGTGAGAATGCTTTTACCTGGGGAGAAGGATGTGGAATTCCGAGAAGTGTCCTTCTGGTACAGATTTTTCTGACAGCAGTGCTGATTCTGGGGAATACGAAGTTTAATCAGTGGAAGACATTGTCCATATCCATGATTTATTTGTTTTTACCATTTCTTGCAAGCATTTTGGAAAAATGGCAGCCTACATTAATGCTGGTATACCCTGCGGTAGCGGCATCTTTGCTTCTGATCTATGTGGTGAATCAGCAGAAGCAGGAAAAACAGCTGATAGAGAAGGAATTGGAATTATCCGATAGTCGTATGCAGGTTATGGTATCGCAGATACAGCCTCATTTTTTATATAATTCCTTAAATTCTATCTATCATCTGTGCGAAATGGATGTAGATAAGGCACAGCGGGCAATCAGCGATTTTTCGGATTATCTTCGCGGCAATTTAGATTCTCTGAAACTAAATAGTCCGGTTCCTTTTGATGTAGAGCTTAATCATCTGAAAAACTACCTGGCATTGGAACAAATCCGATTTGAAGATGAATTGAAGATTACATATAATATCTGTGAGAGGGATTTTGTACTTCCGGCACTTTCTATTCAGCCTTTGGTGGAGAATGCTGTAAAATACGGCGTTGGAAAAGCACCAAAAGGTGGAACGATTAACATCACTACGAGACGGCACAATAATGCATATGAAGTGATCGTGGAGGATGATGGCGTTGGATTTGATCCTTTGGAAATACAGCAGGATGGACGAAGCCATATCGGCATAGAAAATGTAAGACAACGATTAGAAGTAATGTGTAACGGCAGTCTGGAGATCAGAAGTGAAGTGGGAAAAGGCACAACAGCTGTGATCCGAATCCCTATACAATAGAATACTTGAAAATGTAAAAAGAGACACACAAGCGAGGGTTTGTGTGTCTCTTTTGTGTCCATTGAAATGTTACGTTAAAAGCAAATATACTATGAAGAAATTAACCTATGAAAAAACAGGATAGAATACAGAAGATAAAGCAAATTCGAGAAAACTGCGAGCCGGTGGCAAGAGCCAAGGACTATGCAATGGAGCATATTATATTGCGATTTGGTGCTGATAAGTTCTCGATTTATGCAATTGCCTATGCGGATAAAATAGTGAAACCGGCTCCGGGACCGAGTGCACCGGCTGGAGATTCCAATCCGGATCATTCTGATGATTCAGATGATTCATCAAGTGATATCCCGGTTACACCTGCTGAAACACCGGTTGTAATGCCGGTGTCACCTAATGAAACACCAAGTGTATCCGGTAAGATCCCCAACGCGTCAGGCATGACTTCACCTGATTCAAAACCGCAAACGGGAAAAGAGGAAGAGAAGGCAACTACCGGTGCAGGGGATAGCAGTACAGATAATAAGACACCGGCAAGCACGGAAACTGTTAAAAAGCCGGAAACACGGACTGCGCAGATTACAAGTGATATCCCGCAGAAAGAAAAAGCTCAGCTGGATAATGCGGTATCTGAAATCAAAGAGATTGCACCGTCAATACAGCCGGGACCGTACGTGAAACTTCCGGAAGATGCAGCAGAAACAACGGACGAAAATGGAAATGCAATATTTACAGTAGAGATTCCTGCTGATCTGCTGGCTGATGGAAGAACGTTCTACCTGGTCACAACAGACAGCAATGGAAATGTAGTTGTACTTTTAAATGAAAGCATAGAAAATGGCGTGATCAGTGTTACCGGTGATCCAAATGCAACTTACCAGATCATTTAAGAAGACGGTGGAGCAACACTTAACAGTATGGTAGGAAATGATGGAACGCTTATAGGAGCAGATGGAAAGGTGATAAGTGTAGCAACAAATCATTGTTACTGGCACTGGCTGATATTGCTTGTAGTATTGGTCGGTTCTGCCGCAGCTCTTGTGTTGGGAAGAAAGAGAAAGAAACAGGCATGGCTTGTACTGGGTGCAGCAATGATACTTTATGTTCTCTTTGCAATCCTGGGTACCTGCTATTTGGATTGGATATTTGCAGTAGTTGGTATCGTGGTTGACGCAGTTATAGCTGCAAAATATTTAAACTGTAGGTTAGCAACTTGCAAATAATAATTATAACGAGACGGCAATGGTGTGGGTGTGTATCCTTCCATTGCCGCTCACACGTATAAAAGTCACTAAATCATTCCATTTAGATTGCAGTTGCTTACGCTAACGGAACCAATCGCCATCCTGGCTCTGAGGGGCCTTTCAAGCCATTTATGGCTTTGGCATCCTTGCCCGGAATAGCTGTGATAACAGTTGGAATGATTAAGTGGCTTTAATACATGTTCACAGGCAATGGAAGGATACACACCCGCACCACTGCCTGTTCGTTACATTCATTATTCTTTTCAAGTTGCTAATCTGTAGTTGGCCCGGTCTGTAGCCAAGACTAAACTGTTGCAATTTTTCACCTGCCGTAACTGAGGTCTTTGCGCCCCAGGGC
>JAQUUX010000131.1 GCA_028693705.1 Lachnospiraceae bacterium
CATTGACAAATCAAGTTGTATAGGATATGAATCGCCATATTCATGGGGAATATTTCCACCAACCTCCTGCTGATACTGTGCCTGCCATATACCTATCGGGCCATTTGCATATAAAGGATTAGGGTCTTTGGGCGCAACTTTTTTATTATCAACCATTCGAGCAGAACCATCAAGCAATCCGTCTCCATCCGTGTCGACAGAAGTAGGGTTTGATTTCATATATACATATACCTTATTATTTACTTTGCATACACTGAGTTCTTCTCCATCAGTTAAACCATCTCCATCAGTATCAGCATCCAGATAATTTAACCCTGTCAGCTTAACACCCGTTCCCAGTCTCAAGTTTCCAGAATTCATTTCCTTCTCAAAATAATCACACAATCCATCACTGTCAGAATCTTTATTCAAATCAGTCATATCCGCAATTGTATCAAATATTCCATACAACTTGTTTGCTTCATCTGCATGATAATACTCACCTCCGGTTCCTTCAGCAATTGCATTCAAGACAGCAACAGATGTCGAACTGCCTAATCCTATTGTATAAATAATAATATCATTATCTTCCGCCATCGAAGTATAGATTTGACTGTATGTTCCAATTCCATCCGTCAGCATTACGATATATTTAGCTTTGCCATCCCCTTCATAAGTGGAATAAGTAAATAGATTAATGGCAGCTGACACAGCACTGGATAAATTAGTTCCTCCATAGCTATCAATCTTATTCACTGCTGCATATAATGCATCTTTATCCGAAGTAAAAGAAGTACGTACCAATGCAGAACTATCAAAATCCACAACAGCAGCACGATCATTATCGGTTAGAATATCAATAAAATCTTCTGTAACAGTTTTTCTAACTCCATCTCTGTCATTTGATGTCATACTGCCAGAGGAATCAATAGCAAATACAACATCAATACCTTTATAGTTATCCGTACCATCTTCATCATACAAAAGTGTATAATTCCACGAAGATTCATACTTTGTTTTATTTAGCAAGAGATACTTCGAAAAATGAGGCACTATTGCACTTACAACATTTCCATCAATTTCTTGATTTTCAACTTCTTCCAATAACTGCGTATTTTCATTAAAGTAGTACAATGTCGGTATAAAACTGTCTTCACTAAATAGATTTTCATCCAGTGTATAAGAAGTTTTTGCACTTCCCAAAGAACCATCCGCTGTGAATTCACAGCAATCTCCGATATATCCCGGAATTTCATCATTCAACAAACTGTTTTCTACCTTTGAAATGGATAGTGTCTCCGCAGCACTGCCATCACAATCCTCAAGTGTTACCGAAACATTTTTTATGTTATCGTTTATTGCAGTCTCAGCGGACACAGAAAATGAATCATTATAAACGGTTGGATCATACCCATTCTCAATCTCCCATTTATCTGAAGCTTGATCTCCATCGGTATCTCTGCTACATGGGTTTGTATAATATGTATATAGCTCCTCGCCATCCAAAAGACCATCCTCATCTGTATCATTAGATATTGGATTTGTATAGCGCTCTATTTCTTCTTTGTTTGAAACGCCATCTGCATCCATATCAGCATTATCATCAGTAATTCCATCACCGTTTGTATCAGGGTTAAACGAATCTGTTCCAATAACAGCTTCTACAAAATCGCAAAGATTGTCTCCGTCATTATCTTCTGCCAGCAAATCGTTAATACTGCCTTCATCTTGCTCTAAACTTCGCATATTATTTATATTACTATTATATAATAATATAGCTGCTGATATTTCTCGTCCATTGTTATCTGTTGCTGTTATTATAACATTATTAGTGCCATATATTAGATTAAAATCAGAAAATGACCACATTTCCTTGATTTCTATTGGACCGCTTGATACTACATAACCAGAAAGCGTCGAAATTTTATATTCCAAGCTTTTTACAATATCAATGTTCTCAATGCTCCCTGATATATTTTCCAATACATCTGAAACAAAATATAAGTTATCTGCCTCTGAGTAAGTAAAATCGCTGTAATCAATATTAATGACTATATTATTTTCTTCCGTGTCAACCTTAGTCAACTGCACATTTTGTATTATATTTTCCGACGAGCCTTGATCAACTTTGAAACCAATGTTCACGCTTTGCCCCGCCGCAATATTCTGATTGTAGCCAGCATTACTAACAAAATAGTGCCCATCCTCGTATGAGCTAACTTCTGCATTCCAAATATCATTTATATCATTATTAAAATCAAATTCCAAAGCCCAGTCTTCAATTGTTGTATCAGTTTTATTAGTAATTATAATTTGCCCAGTGAAACCGGTTTCCCAGTCACTCTCAACTTTATAAAGAATATCATAGTCATCAGCCGATACCTGTGCTACAGTCCCTAGAATAGAATAATAATCTGGAAATTCTGTAAAATCACCTTCTGCGGTAAATCCAAAACTAACAGTACTACCTACAGCGATGTCTTGATTCCAGTCGGCATTTTTAATTGTATAATAACCATTCTCTCTGTTCTCAATTTTTGCATTCCATATATTCTGAATAGACTCATTTAAAGGAAATTCAATACACCAATTCTCGATTTTTTCATTACTGGTGTTAGTAATTGTTACGTTAGCATTATAGGCACCCTCCCATGAATACGTAACTTCAAAACCTTGGTCATTGATGTCGATATCATTGGTCTTAGGTGCTACCTTTGATATCCCCACAATCCCCTTAAGTTTTTTGAATTCTTCCAGAGCAACACCATCCATTTTAAGCAGTTCATCGTTATACAGATTGGTATCATCAAAGCCATTTCTTACCGCTCTTTCTGCATATGCCCGTTTCAATTGCTGTAAAAGCCTGTTTGTATCATAAGGCTTCATTATTGTTCCATCGACAGCAATTACCGGGCAGTAGTTCAAAACTTCACCCATAATACACTTATCAGATTCAGTAGCCTTTCCTGCTTTTGTGGAAAGAGCAACAGCTTCTGCAACCATTTTCAAAGTTCGGTCTGGTACAAAATCAAATACATAGCAGCATTGCTTGATTTTTCCATTCTTGTTACATTGAGACTGTACACGGAAAATAGTCTGCAAGTAGTTTGCCGCAGAAGTCGGAAAATAGTCTGCAAGTAGTTTGCCGCAGAAGTCGAAAAAGAGCCTGCAAGTAGTTTGCCGCAGAAGTCGAAGAATAGCCTGCAAGCATGAAAACGGCAGTCCACTCCGGCACAGTGACACCTGTAGTCAGCTTGCCGCAGGAGAGAGTTATTGTATAGTTATCTCCGGCACTTTCAATAGCAGAGCACACCTTTTTCAGAGCATCATCAGATTTTTCTTCTTCGTCACCATCTTCAGCAACATTTACAATATCAAAGACACCTCTACCAAACACAGAATGTTTTTTCATCATTTTACTCAAAGCCTTTGCCTCACGAACACCTGGCACCATCCAAAGTGAGTGCTTGAAAAGCATACGGTATTCTTCGGTAAAATATGGGTACTGGCTGTTCTCGTCAGAGCGTGTACTCAAGTCGAGAAAACTCTTGACATCATTGGCATGATAGAAATCCCCAATTTCACATTCCTTTGGCATCTGCTTGCGGTCAGAACGGATATCGCCTGTCCAAACATGGAAGAATTCACGGAAGTTGAATGCCTTGTCTTCCATCTCCACATATCTTTTATCATGAATGATTTTACCAATGTCGTAAGTATATATTTTAAGTTCCGGCAGCTCATCATATGGATTGGAATTACCAAAATGCGTGGAATTCCATTCGTGCTTATTCTGTTGTTCCATTACATAGTCCCAAGTGTAGATGTTGTCCTCATATTCACTTAAAATATTAAACGGAGTGCCGGAAAGAGCTAGAAATTTCGTTTCGTAACCGTTGTTTTCTTTTACAATATTTTTTATTACATCCTCACCCAGAGAAGTGGTAGTACCCTCATGTGCTTCATCAACCACCACACAATCCCAATCGGTAGCAAAGATAATATCGTTTTTATCAAATTTACCTCCGACAGTAGATGAACCTCTCAAATCTTGCATCGAGGCAAAATATACGGATTTCTTTCCACTTTTAAGTAGGTACTCTACAGCAGCGCCGTTGTTCTTTGAGCCATATTCATAATCATTCTGGTCTTAAAAGTGCCCACATGCTTTCACAACGGGCATTATCATGACATCTCCCGCCAGCACTATTCATACTTTGCTGGATACCATATTTCTTAATAGCCTTACGATAAAGTTTGCTTGTATATTGTGTTCCTATATC
>JAQUUX010000060.1 GCA_028693705.1 Lachnospiraceae bacterium
ACTAAAAAATCATATTTGGGGATTGTAAGAGGAAAACAAAACGAATAAAATAAAGACAGTCGAAAAATCTGAAACACATCAGGGCAAGTCTGTCTATTTAATTCCTACAATAAACTTACACTATCGATGCAAAGGAATCTGTAGAAAATCAGTGATAAAAATGATACAATCAAATGAATAAGTCTGATTTTCATAAGAGGATAATTACATGAAAGAAACGAAAGAGGAAACGGAACAGGAAATGTTCCGGGAATTGCTGGATCAGATCAACATCGGATTAATGGCATGCAGGGTATATCATAATGCGCCGGATACCATTGATGCATATTATGTAAACAATGCAATGGCTGTTCTTATGGGATATGAGCCCATGGAATTACTGGAACTTTATAAGAAAAGTATCTGGAACAACTTATTCCCGGAGGACAGGGAGAACCTGCAGGAAAAGGTAAATCGTGTATTGACCGGACAGCAGCATTTTACCGAATTTTGTGAAGATATTTGGATTGTCCGAAAGAATAAAGAGATACGCTGGGTAAATCTGCGAATTGTTTCAAGGCATGAAAATGAATCTGGCTGGAACTATTGTCTTAGCTGTCAGGATATTACAGAACGGGTGGAGACAAAGCAAAAGTATCAGGAGGAAATGACCTATTACACTACTTTTGCAAAGCAGAGCCTGGCTTTTTTCCATTGTAACATGACGAATAATGTGGTGGAAAAGAAAAACAGCAGTAATATGAAAATGCTGGAAACCATGGTTCCACAAAATGTGGATGAGATTCTGGCATCTATCGGAGATACCATTCCGCTACCGGAAGAACGGGCGATATATGATGCTCATTTTACCAGAGAAGCAATGATAAAAGCATATGAGCAGGGTGTATTTCATTTTGCAATGGAACATTGGGATACCTGTATTGATGGCTGGATCGAAACTTCCTATGATATGCTGAAAAATCCGGTTACCGGTGAACTGGTAGCGTTTATGTTTGCCAGAGATATTAATGCAAGAATACTGGCACAGAAGATCATCGGCAGGATCACAGAACAGGAATATGATTATATTGGATGTATCGACGTGGCAAGAAAAGAATATTCCATTTACATTCAATCCCAGAACGGAACCAGACTACCACCTATCGGACCTGTAGATTTTGAAAGCACCATTGCGGAGATGATAGAAAAATTTGTGCCGGCAGAAGATGCGGAAATGACGGCAGTAAATGTGAACTTTTCACATATTCTGGAGGAATTACAAAAGAATGATGTTTATACATTTGTTACCAGAATGCTGGAAAATGACGGGAAACCACGTTATAAAAGGGTGTCCTTTATCTATCTGGATGATATGAAACAGACAATCCTGTTTTCCAGGAGTGATATTCAGGCAATTATGATGGAAGAGCAGGAACAGAAACAGGTGCTGGGTCATGCCCTTAGGGCAGCGGAACAGGCCAGCAAAGCCAAATCAGAGTTTCTTTCCAGGATGAGCCATGAGATTAGAACACCAATGAATGCCATTATCGGACTTTCCGCATTGGCAGCATCTGATGTGGATAAGCCTGATGTTATGGCGGATTCTATTGCCAAGATTGGAATGAGTGCACGTTATCTGCTTAGTCTGATCAATGATATTTTAGACATGAGCCGAATTGAAAGCGGCAGGATGGAATTAAACGAAAGCGTTTTTGATTTCGATAAACTTATTTTTAATATCAATAATATTATTTTTCCTCAGGCATCCAAAAAGGGTGTTGATTATGATGTGATCGTAAATCGTTATGTGGAAAAAGCCTATCTTGGTGATGAAACAAAAATACAACAGGTATTGATCAATATTCTTGGAAATTCTATTAAATTTACGCCAAAAGGCGGTAAGATCACGTTGCATGTTGAACAGCTTGAATGTGTGGATAACAGAGCAAGGATGCGGTTTGAAATCAGTGATACCGGAATAGGTATTGATGAAGATTATCTGCCTCATTTGTTTGAGGCATTTACCAGAGAAGCTAATGGTTATACTGCTACAGTGCAGGGAACGGGACTTGGTCTTGCCATTGCAAAGAGCATGGTGGAGATGATGGATGGTGACATCCGTGTACGCAGCATTAAAAATGTTGGTTCAGTATTTACAGTGGAATTATTCCTGGGAGTTTCGGAAGCGACCAGAGAAAGACTGAATCTGGTGGAGTCCATGAATCTTACAAAATTACACGCACTGATCATCGACGATGATGTGCTGGTCTGTGAATCAACGGAACAGATTTTCAGGATATGGGATTACAGGCTGAATGGGTGGATTCCGGAATAGAAGCTGTGGAAAGAGTGAAAAAGAAACATGAAGCCAAAGACGATTTTGATACCATTTTTGTAGACTGGAAGATGCCGGAGCTGGATGGAATCGAGACCACAAGAAGAATTAGGAAAATTGTAGGGCCGGATGTAACAATTATCTTTATGACCGCATATAACTGGACATCTTTTGAGGAACAGGCAAGGGAGGCCGGTGTAGATTATTTCATAGATAAACCGCTGTTAAAAGCTTCTTTGGTTGCTGCGTTTGAAAAGATATATTTAAACAAAAAGAACAGAATCGAAATTGAACGAAAGAAGACATATGGTCTGAAAGAGAAAAACATACTTTTGGCAGAAGATCATTTCCTTAATGTGGAGGTTGCCAGACGAATCCTGGAAAAAGAAGGAATGACTGTTACCGTTGTAGGAAACGGAATAGAAGCCATGGAAGTCTTTGCAGAAGCAGAGCCTGGAACCTTTGATGCTATATTGATGGATGTACAGATGCCGGAAATGGACGGTTTGACAGCAACTGCCAATATTCGCAGGATGAAGAAGCAGGGGAGTAAAACAATTCCGATCATTGCGATGACGGCAAATGCTTTTGATGAGGATGTGAAGAAATCAAAAGATTCGGGAATGGATGCGCATATTGCGAAACCATTCGATCCGCAGATCGTTTATGAGACTCTTGATCGATTGATCAACATGAGAACACAATATCTGTAAGGTAAATATATACAAATAAACACATAAATTGCTGCAGGTTTTTTTTGCCTGCAGCTTATTTTTTGGTTTTAGGGTTATTGACATATACCCCATGGGGGTATACTATATACCTGTAGCAACGTAATAGAAATCTATCATTACAAATTTAACCAGGAGGCAGAATGGCTGAATTAGAGAAGAATATATGTGATTGCTGTCATAAAACAAAAGAGCGTTCAGAAAAGGAACATAAAGATTTGATAAATCGCCTTAGCCGTATTGAAGGGCAGATTCGTGGTATTAAAGGCATGGTAGAAAATGATGCATACTGTACAGATATCATCACCCAGGTTGCAGCTGCAAATGCTGCATTGAACAGCTTTAATAAGGTGTTACTGACCAGACATATCAAAACCTGTGTTACCGAGGATATTAAAGAAGGAAAGCAGGAAACAGTGGATGATCTGCTGGTAACACTGCAGAAGCTGATGAAATAATGGAGCAGATTATGGGAATATTATCGGTATAGAACGAAAGGAGATATAATGGAACAATTTACAGTAACGGGCATGAGCTGTGCAGCTTGCAGTGCACGAGTGGAGAAGGCAGTGAATAAGGTGGAAGGTGTTTCTTCCTGTTCCGTCAGTCTGCTGACAAACTCCATGGGTGTGGAAGGCAGTGCAGACCCTGCTGCAATTGTAAGAGCCGTAGAAGAAGCAGGTTATGGTGCCGCATTAAAAGGAAATCATGATAAAAACGGAAGCAACAGTCATGGAGATAATCTTATGGCTGATGCGGAAGATATGTTAAAGGATAGAGAAACCCCAATTTTAAAAAAAAGATTGGTATATTCCATTGGATTTTTGTTGGTATTAATGTATTTCTCAATGGGACATATGATGTGGAATTGGCCTTTGCCGGCGTTCTTTAATGATAATCATATCGCGATGGGATTGACACAGCTGTTACTTACCGTCGTTGTCATGGTGATCAATCAGAAGTTTTTCATCAACGGATTTAAGAGTCTGTTTCATGGGGCGCCTAATATGGACACCCTGGTTGCATTGGGTTCCAGTGCTGCATTTATTTACAGCACCTATGCCTTATATGCCATGACGGATGCACAGGTAAAAGGAAATGCAGAAGCTGTAATGTCTTATATGCATGAGTTTTATTTTGAGTCAGCGGCTATGATTTTAACATTGATTACCGTGGGCAAGATGCTGGAGGCAAGATCAAAGGGCAAGACAACGGACGCCTTAAAAGGTTTGATGAAGCTGGCACCAAAGACTGCCATCGTGATAGAGAATGGAATGGAAAAAGAAATTCCTATTGAACAGGTGAAGGCCGGAGACAGATTTGTGGTACGTCCCGGAGAGAACATTCCTGTGGATGGAAGAGTTGTAGAAGGTAACAGTGCTGTAAATGAAGCAGCATTAACAGGAGAGAGTATACCGGTTGATAAGACCGTAGGAGATGAAGTTTCAGCAGCGACGCTGAATCAGTCAGGTTTTTTAACCTGCGAAGCTACCAGGGTAGGAGAGGACACTACACTTTCACAGATTATTCAGATGGTCAGTGATGCAGCAGCCACCAAGGCACCAATTGCCAAAGTAGCAGATAAGGTATCCGGAGTATTTGTGCCGGCTGTTATTACTATAGCAGTTCTTACCACTCTTGTATGGATGTTTGCCGGAGAAAGCATTGGTTTTGCGCTGGCGAGAGGTATTTCTGTTCTGGTAATCAGTTGTCCATGTGCATTAGGGCTGGCAACTCCGGTTGCCATTATGGTAGGAAATGGTATGGGTGCAAAATCCGGTATCATGTTTAAGACCGCAGTTTCTTTAGAGGAAACTGGCAAGATGCAGATCATAGCTCTGGATAAAACCGGTACCATTACAAATGGAGAACCGAAAGTAACGGATATAATCGCAAACTCTACCGAAGAGGAAGAGTTAATGCGATATGCGACTATGTTGGAGCAAAAAAGCGAACATCCATTGGCCAAAGCTATACTGGCCTATGCGAATGAACATCGGATAGAAGCATCAGAAGTGACAGACTTCGCTGCACTTCCCGGAAATGGACTGACAGCTAAATCAGGTGATGCGGTCTTAACGGGTGGTAATGCGCAAATGATCAGTCAGTATGCTGCTATACCTGATAATATCCGAGAAAAGGCTGAGAGTTTGGCCGGAGAAGGAAAGACACCTCTTTATTTTGCAAAAGATGATATACTTCTGGGTGTGATTGCCGTAGCAGATGTTATGAAAGAAGAAAGTCCGCAGGCCATCAGAGAGTTACAGAATATGGGTATCCATGTAGTCATGCTGACCGGAGATAATGAGCGAACAGCCAGAGCTATTGGTAAGCTGGCAGGTGTGGATGAAGTCATAGCCGGAGTTTTGCCGGATGGCAAAGAAAATGTGATCCGTGACTTAAAAGAAAAAGGTAAGGTTGCCATGGTGGGAGACGGTATCAATGATGCGCCTGCTTTGACAAGAGCTGATATCGGTATTGCCATTGGTGCAGGAACTGATATTGCTATAGATGCAGCAGACGTGGTACTCATGAAGAGTAAATTAAGTGATGTACCGGCTGCCATCAGACTTAGTCGTGCCACACTTCGAAACATCCATGAGAATTTGTTCTGGGCGTTCTTTTATAATGTAATAGGTATTCCACTTGCAGCAGGTTTGTGGATTCCGATTTTTCACTGGGAATTAAATCCTATGTTTGGTGCAGTGGCAATGAGTCTTTCCAGTTTCTGTGTGGTAACCAATGCGTTGCGTTTGAATTTCTTTAAAATGCATGATGCAGGCAGGGATAAAAAGATTAAAAACCCAATCAGGGAACATAGTTATCTTAACAATCAGCAAAATGCTGTAGATATAGAAGAAAGCAAAATACAAAATATGAAAACAACAAATGAAAGCGAGGAAAAAGAAATGACAAAGACAATGAAAATTGAAGGTATGATGTGTGAGCACTGCGAGGCAAGAGTAAAGAAGGCCTTAGAAGCATTGGACCAGGTACAGGAAGCAGCAGTCAGCCACAAAGAAGGTAATGCTGTTGTTACATTAACGGCAGAGGTTTCTGATGAAGTATTAAAAACTGCAGTAGAAGCACAGGATTACAAGGTAGTATCTGTCCAGTAGGCATCGGTCGTATAAGAGATAAAGAAAAAAGATGGGAAAGGGTGTCATGATTTAGACACTTCTTTCCCCTTTTTTTTATGTAATATTACAATTGACATGTAGGTGCATCAGGATTACAATGTGTAGCGTGCTACAGAATTATAAATCGTGGGAACGAAAATAGAAATGGAGTCAGTATGACAGAACATGAAATTGGATATTTGATTAAGCAGATTTCCAATAAGATGAAAATATCCGCAGATGCAGGACTTAAGAAACATAATCTGACGCTGGCACAGGTAGAGCTGCTAAAAGTAATAGATTCAAGCGGCGGTCAGATTACTCAGAAGGAAATTGAAATTCGTATGGAAGTTTCCCATCCTACAGTTACCGGAATTGTATCCCGATTGGAGAAACAAGGTTTTTTAAAATGTTATCCGGATACGGACAATAAGCGAAATAAGGTTGTTTGTACAACAGAGAAGGCAAAGCAGATTGGTCAGGAATTAAGTGAGTGTATGCGTCTGCATGATTCAATGCTTTTAAAGGGGCTTTCAGCAGACGAAAAAAATGAATTGCAGAGAATGCTTCAGATTATGTATCAGAATATAGAACAGTAATTAGGTTTGGAAATTATAGATAGAAAGAAGTTCGAAAGAGGAGATTAAAATGAAAGACACAACAACAGAAATTTTTAAAAATGCACCCGTACCTAAAGCGGTTATCAGTAATGTTATTCCATCCATTATCAGTATGATCATGGTGTTATTGTATAACCTGGCAGATACCTTCTTCATCGGGCAGACAAAGAATGCCTATATGGTGGCAGCGGTATCTGTTGCAACACCGGCATTCCTGTTTTTTATGGCAGTAGGTATGTTATTCGGTATTGGTGGTACATCCCTGATATCACGAATGTTAGGAGAAGGAAAACCGGAGAAAGCAAAGCACACATCATCATTCTGTTTTTGGACAGGTATTACAATTGGTACAGCAGCGATGATATTGATCTGGTGTTTTGCCGAGCCAATTTGCCGGACTATTGGTGCCAGCAGCGATACTATTGGCTACGCAGTACAGTATTTAAACATTGTAGCAGTGGGTATTCCTTTTTTGATCCTGAGTAATAGTTTCAGTAATATCATCAGAGCTGAAGGCAATGCCAAGATTGCCATGACAGGTATGATCATCGGTAATATGGCAAATATTATCCTGGATCCTATTATGATCTTAGGTTTTGGCTGGAATGTGGCAGGTGCTGCTGTAGCAACTGTTATCGGAAATATTTTGTCAGCCGGTTTTTATGTCAGTCATTTGTTATCAAAGAAAAGCATGCTGTCTATTAATCCAAAGCATTACCAGATCAGAGATGGAATTGCCACCGGTGTATTTGCTATTGGTATTCCGGCATCCCTTAACAGTATTTTGTTAAGTACTTCTAATATTCTGATCAATAATCTGATGGTAAAATACGGTGATATGGCAGTGGCAGGACTTGGCGTAGCCATGAAGGTAAATATGATTGTCGTTATGCTGTTAATCGGCTTAGGAACAGGTATACAGCCTTTACTGGGATATTGTTATGGTGCAGGTAACAAGAAACGTTATATGGCGGTACTGAAATTCTCCATGTGTCTGGCTTTGGGATTGAGTCTGATAATGACAGTCATCTGTTATTGCGGTGCAGGACCTTTGGTACATGCTTTTCTGGAAGATGAATCAGCCTTTACCTATGGTATGTCCTTTGCCAGAATCTATATCTACTCCGGTCCAATTTTAGGAGTATTATTTGTATTGATCAATGCGATTCAGTCCACCGGAGCAGCACTTCCGTCACTGATCTTATCTATCAGCAGACAGGGATTGCTGTACATTCCAATTTTGTTTATCTTCAATACAGCTTTTACATCCGAGATTATGCTGGCCATGGCACAGCCCGTGACAGATTATCTGTCGGTTGCGCTGGCAGGAGTACTGTTTATCTTTACCATGAAGAAGTACTTTAAGCATGCGGAGTAAACTGAAGGTTAAAGGAATAAAGATTGATGTAAAGTGACGGTTCAGCCGTGTATCATATGCTCACAAGCCCGTTTTCACTACGGTAAACACGTAGCTGTACATAAGTTCGCACAAGACGCGAACTAAGTACAGACGTGTTTACAGTGCTTGTTCGCATACGATACACGGCTGAACCTCGTTTTACGCAATATTCATTTTCTTTAAGCTGCAGTTTGTGGTGCCGATGATGCATAGACCCCAGTTACGGCAAATGAATAGTTGCAATAGTCTGGCCTTGGCTACAGACCGAGGCAACTGCAGATTGGCAACTTTAAAAGAATAACAAATGTAACGAACAGGCAGTGGAAGGATACACACCCGCGCCATTGCCGTCTCGTTATAATTATTATTTGCAAGTTGCTAAACTGCAGTTTATCGATTCATTTCTGACTGCGGCCCCGTCTGCTTATGAGATTCCATAATATGTTCGATCTCGCGCAGGTCAGAAGATGGTAAATCTCCTGGAATAGTATTTTTTACGGAACTGGTGGCATTACCAAATTCCATTGCTTTCTGACAATCCATATTATAATTTAACAGGCCATATAAAGCACCGGAGATATATGCATCACCACTACCGATACGGTCAACAACTTCGATATTTTCATATGGTGGCTCTTCATAGAACTGGTCAGTTATTTTATCAAAAATTACAGATCCAAAGGAATGAATCTTAGGGGAGTGTACAGTACGCTGGGTAGAAGCCACAATAGTGATAGGGTATTCTTCTGTAAAGCTCTTCATGATTTCGTGTACATTTCCTTTTTTTAAGAAGGTTAAACGTGCGGTGTCTTCAGAGCAGAAGAAAACATCAACGTAAGGCAGAATTTTCTCAATACATTCTCTTGCTTCATCGCCGGTCCAGAGATTGGCACGGAAGTTAACATCAAAAGAAATCAGAGCTCCATGTTCTTTAAAACGTTTCATCATTTCAATAGCTGTTTCACGGACCTGTTCACCGAGCGCTAATGTAATACCGCTTGTATGGAAACATCTGGTAGCTGAGAACATGGATTCCGGAAATTCATCAATACTGATAGAACCGATAGAGGTATGTTTTCTATCATAGACTACGTTAGGTTTTCTGGGATGAGCTCCATTCTCATAATAATAAATGCCCAGACGTGCATCCGGCGAACTGTCATAGATCAGATAATCATCACTGACACCACAAAAACGAATACGGTTTTTAATATAAGTACCAATATCATTTGCCGGGATTTTGGAGATAATACCGGTATGTAAACCTAACAGGGAAGCTCCTGATACTACATTTAATTCTGCACCACCTGCAGATTTTTGGAATACATCACCTCTTACGAGACGTTCGTTACTATTGGGGGATAATCTTAATAAAAGTTCTCCTAAAGAAAGTAAATCGAAATTTTTTCTTACCAATTCTTTTGCAACCATGAATTTGCTCCTCTTATTGTGTTATTATTTTGTTCCCAAAAAAATACATTTGCTGATTATTATATCACAGGAACACTTTGCAGAAAAGTGCAAAAATGTTCTGGATGTGGTAAAATATACAGAAAATATGTGATTCCATTTGGAGATGGGGAAAAGAGGAAGCTATGGGTGTATTTGATAACTTGGATGGAACGTTAGATCAGGTAGGAAATACTTTGAATGAAATCGGTGCAGTTTTAAGCGAAAAAGGAAAGCAGACAGCGGATAAAGCAAAAGAACTGGCAGCTGTTGCCAGTTTGAAAAATCAGATCAATACCTGTAATGAAGTGTTAAAACAAAATTATAGAGAAATAGGACAGAAGTATTATGAAGGGCACGATGGTTTTGAGGAACCGGAGTTTTCAGAGCAGTTCGATGCAGTGAGAAATGCGAAGAAGACGATAGAAGAACTGGAACAGAAGATTGCAGAGATTAAAGCTTAAAGAAGATTGCAAAGATTAAGGCTTATAGTAGAAAAAGTCCGAGGCATACAGAGATATGTTGCCTTGGACTTTTTCTATTTTAAGCCTTAACGCTATTTACAGCATCGAAATTTTTTATTGACCAGCAGGCACTGTGGTAGTGCCGCCATCGGCAGGAGGTGCGGTAAGTCCTGCGGCTGCAGCAGCTGCCGCATTAGCAGCGGCCTGGTTGATTTCAGCCTGTTGCTGTGCTATGACTCCCTCATAACCCGGAGTCGCATAGAATGCAGCGTCATGCTGGCAATATTGAATATTTGGAGTAGTTATTTCATTTCCTTCTTCATCTACAGTGGTAGTAGAGGTAGCTTCGCCGTTCACACGTGCATCAATGTTATTTGTCATTTCCAATGTGCCCGGAACCTTGAACGGACAAGTGTCAGTTGCCGGCAGCGGAGTTCCCTGTAAGAGAGAGTACTGACAGATCATACCGGAGTAATGTACATCACAGGATTCAGTAGGAACGGTACCTTCAGCAAAATATTCTGTTTTCAGAGTTCCATCACACAGACCGGCAATTGGAAGCTTTCCGGATTTTGCACAAACAGTAGCGGTTACAATGCCGCTTGGAACAGGGAAGGAAGCAGCCGGAAGATCGGCGTGGACTTCTTCCATTACTTTTCGCCACAGAGTCTTTGCGAGATTCTTCTCAGCGGAACCGGATAACTTGGCGTTATTGTCAAAGCCTGCCCAGGTAGTTGCCGTATAATAAGGTGTGTAGCCTGCAAACCATACATCATTGTAATCAGAAGTTGTACCTGTTTTACCGGCAATTGCAATATTACTGCTAAAGTTACAGGAAGTACCGGTACCGGAGGTAATAACATCTTCCATGGCATCTGTCAGCAGGAAAGAGGTCTGTTCTGTGATAACCTGTCTGGTTTCCGGTTCTGTATTATCCAGAACTATATTACCGTCATGATCCAGAACCTTTGTATACAGCTTAGGTTTTACGTATTCACCGCCATTAGCGATGGCAGCATAAGCTGCATTTAATTCTTTATTGATGACACCATTGGTAATGCCACCCAGAGCTAATGACTGCTGAATATCGGAGAAGACCTGATTGTTAATGGTCTTGTGATCAACTAAAGTAGTAAAGCCAAAGTTCAACAGATAATCGTAGCCCAGTTGCGGCGTAATCTGTGTTAAGGTTTTAACAGTTACGATATTCAATGAATCGCGGATACCATCTCTGAGAGAGCAGATACCACGATAGCCGCTGCTATACCAGTTAGAAACCGGTTTGCCATTATCATAATTGAAAGGTGCATCATTTTGTACAGTAGCAAGTGTTAATCCGGCACTATCTAAGGCCGGCGCATAAGTAGATACAATCTTAAATGTAGAACCAGGCTGTCTGTAGGTATCTGTTGCACGGTTTAAAGTACGGGAAGCCACCTTAGTTCCACGTCCACCTTCCATAGCAACAACGTAACCGGTACTCTGATCTTCAATTGTAAGAGAAACCTGAGGCTGTGGAGTAAGAGAAATATTTTCGCCAAATACCTCATCGCCTTCTTTCATAACAGCTGCTTTATATTCCTCAATGGCTGCATTTGCTTCTTCCTGTGAAGTATACAGAAGGTTGAAGCTGCTGTTAGTTTCTTTAAAATAAGCTTTTAGCATTTCTGAACTGTAATTGGTCATGGTTCCATCCGGAGACTGAACTGTTAATTCATAATCCAGATACCATTTGGTATTTTCAGGGTAATTGCTTTCATCCTCAAATACAGTATCTGCAATCTTTTGAATAGACGGATCCTGTGTGGAGTAAATCTTTAAACCGCCACTGTAGAGCAGGGTATAGGCCTGCGTATCTGTATATCCGGCAGCAACCAAATCTGCAAACAGGTCATCGGTCAAAGCATCTACAAAATAAGAATTAACAGAATCCTCTTCAGATTCCTGATTTGCCACCTGTATTCTGGAGTAAACATCATCAGCAACGGCTGTATCATAGTCTGCCTGGGAGATATATCCCTGATCCAGCATATTTGTTAATACTTTTCCACGTCGCTCGGCATTATCATCCGGGTGGGAAATTGGATTAAATCTGGAAGGATTCTGTGTGATACTGGCAATAACTGCACATTCTGATAACGTTAAATCACTGACAGATTTGTTAAAATACCGAAGAGAAGCAGCCTGAACACCTAAAGTGTTCTGTCCAAGATTGATGGTATTCATATAATTAAGAAGAATCTCATCTTTGGACATAACTTTTTCTAATTCGATAGCAAGGTACTGTTCCTGCACTTTACGTTTTACACTGTCGATAAAGGTTTCATTGGTCCAGCCTGTAAAGACATTATTCTTTAGCAGCTGCTGGGTAATAGTACTGGCACCCTGAGAAAAATCATGACTTTGCAAACCAACGATTCCGGCACGGATAATACCTTTGATATCGATACCGTTGTGATCATAGAATCGTTCATCCTCGATGGCAACAAAAGCATGTGCCAGATTCTCGGGGATCATGTTCATACTGACAGGGATACGATTGGAATCTGTTGCAACCAGTTTTGCCGTCTGGTTTCCTTCTGCATCATATACAAAGGAAGAAAAACCTGATGGAGTAACGTCAATATTATCAATAGATGGTGCAGAAGCAAGAATTCCTTTGAAAATTCCGATACCGGCGCTGGTACCAATAATAACCAGTGCTACAACCCCGATTAAAACCAGATTCAGTAAAGTCAGAGCAATTTTCTTACTAACCTTAACAGACTGGGAATTCAAAGACTTCTGTCTTTTCCGCACACCTTTCTTTCCGTAATTCATATATATATAACCTCGCTTTTCTTGAAGAAAATAAAATACCCAACCGGGCATTCGTGTTCTAATTATATCAAATGGAAAATGGTAAATAAAGGTTTTTATGGAATATTAAGAATTGTTCACATTTTATTACACTTTTATTCTTGTGTGTGTTAATATGAAAATTGATTGAAAGAGTTTGAAAAAAAGAGAGAATTTAAGCCATGATTCTGAAAGAAACGATGAATCCGACGCAAGAAACGAGTCCAAATAAAGCTATGAATGCATATATTATTCTGGCAGAGGGTGGAACCGGGGAATTGGTAGAGAAAAAGTCCCGGTTTATCGCTACGCTTCGTCCTGTGGAATCAGAAGCTGAAGCTGTCTGTTTTATAGAAGAAATGAAAAAGAAATACTGGGATGCCAGGCACAACTGCTCAGCCTTTGTGATCGGACAGAAGGGTGAACTGACCAGATGCAGTGACGATGGAGAACCATCCGGAACCGCGGGAAAACCTATGCTGGAAGTTTTACTTGGAGCCGAGGTGCGTAATGTGGCAGTGGTGGTGACCAGATATTTTGGTGGCACCCTGTTAGGAACAGGCGGTCTTGTCAGAGCATATTCCCAGGCGGTGAAAGAGGGGCTGGAGCATTCTCTTCTCAAAAGAATGTGTCCCGGCATGCGTGTTGTTGCGGAAACCGATTACAATGGAATTGGAAAAATACAGTATCTTCTGGCACAGAATAATCTGGAGCCGGAGCATACGGAATATACAGAAAAAGTAGTTATGTCAATATTGTTACCTTTGGAACAGAAGGATAGACTGATAAAGGACATGACGGAGGCAACAAACGGTAAGATAAAGATTACAGAGTCAGGCATGTCATACTACAGTGAGGTTTTGTCCTATGAGTGAAGTGAATGAACTGGAATTAGATGAAACAAAAGAGCTTCTGGAAAATAAGCAGTATACTCGTCTGCGCCAGAACTTTGAAGACATGAATGATGCTGATGTGGCTGCTGTCATCGGAGAACTGGATGAAGAAGATCGTTTAAAAGCTTTTCGTATTCTACCAAAAGATATGGCAGCGGATATTTTTGCGTACCTTGAGGTGGAACAGCAGCAAGGTATTATTACTTCGATGTCTGACCGTGAAGCTGCTAACATTATCAATAATCTGATGGCAGATGATGCGACAGATTTATTGGAGGAAATGCCGGCTAATATTGTAAAGAAATTACTGGCAGCCGCAAGTCCTGAAACCAGAAGGGATATTAATCATCTGTTGCGTTATCCGGAGGATTCTGCCGGCAGTATCATGACGGTGGAATATGTAGATCTGAAGGAGAGCAGTACCGTTGAAGAAGCCATTGCAAGGATTCGAAAAATTGGTCTGGATTCTGAGACTATAAATGTTTGTTATGTGCTGGATCCGCAGAGAACTCTGGTGGGAACCGTTGCACTGAGATACCTGCTGTTAAGCCCTCCGGATGCTGTTATCGGGGAAATCATGCATGAAAATGTTATTGCTGTGAATACCCTTATGGATCAGGAAGAGGTTGCCAGACAATTTCAGAAATATGATTTTACCGCAATGCCCGTTGTTGATAATGAAAAAAGACTAGTCGGTATTGTAACAGTCGATGATATCGTAGATATTCTCCAGGAAGAAGCAACAGAAGATATGGAAAAAATGGCAGCTATTGTACCAAGTGATAAACCATATCTGAAAACAGGTGTATTTGAGACCTGGAAAAAAAGAATTCCCTGGTTATTGCTGTTAATGATCTCTGCTACCTTTACCGGTCGTATTATTACTTCTTTTGAAGATGCATTGAGTGCCTGTGTGATTTTGACAGCGTACATTCCCATGCTGATGGATACCGGTGGAAATGCAGGCGGACAGGCCAGTGTGACCATCATTCGTGGTATATCCCTAAATGAAATTGAATTTTCTGACATGATGCATATTATATGGAAAGAATTCCGTGTGGCAATCATCTGTGGTATTACTCTTGCCTGTGCTAATTTCGCAAAACTATTATGGTTCGATCATGTAACTGCAGTGGTGGCCGGAGTGGTATGTCTTACATTGGTAATCACTGTTTTGCTGGCAAAGCTGGTGGGGTGTACCTTGCCGCTTTTTGCAAAAAAACTTGGATTTGATCCGGCAGTTATGGCAAGTCCGTTTATCACTACAATTGTTGATGCTTTATCTTTGATTACTTATTTTCAAATTGCAACGAGGTTGATGAATCTGATATGAAAAAGATCAGTCATGTGATCAGTGTTATGGTGTCAGTGCTTTTGGCTATTATACTTTTATTCAGTCTGGTGGCAGGGTAACGGGAGACGAAAGGGGAGTTTGAAGCTCTTTCTATTACCAAATGGCCCATAAACAGCTGGCATGTAACAGATCAGGATAATATGGAAATATTGAGCCGGACACTGGTAGAGCCGAGAACAGAAGTTCAGACATTGTTTTTTTACCATGCATTTCAAAATGTGACGGTTACTCTGGATGACCAGATTATATACGAAACTGAACCCGGAAAAAAAGGGTTTCTGAGAGAGGTTGCACCGGCAGGATGGAGTCAGGTAGAGATTCCGGAGATGAATCGGAGAAATGTTCTGAAGATTACCTTCCAATCTCCCTTTTCCTGGGGATGGAGAAGTAATGGCACGATGTACCTGGGAGACCGGGAAATAGTGGAGCAATACCTGTTTTTTTGTTTCTTACCGGAAGTGTGTGTGAGTTTTGTCTGGTTATAGCAGGTATGGTACTGCTTTGTAAATTTTTCGCATTAAAGGGTTGGAACGAAAGATGGAGAGTGCTGTTTCTTGGAATTTATATATCCATGATTTCAATCTGGTTACTATTTATGGGAAAAGTACCGGGGTTATGGAATGTTGTACCACTGTGGTGGCAAAATACAGCAGTCTCCATGTTGATACTTTCTATTTTCCCATTTCAGCAATATTTTAAGTCTCAGTATTTTGGACGGGCCAGAATATTATTCGATGCAATCACACTTTTTACGATAGTCGCATTTACGGGTGCGGGTATTCTTTATCAGAGTCATATCATGGGAATCGGGGAAATTCTTATTCTGTTCTGGTGCAGCTATTTGTTTACTATTCTGATTGATTGTGTTTTGGCGTGCAGAAGAATAAAGGATGAGATTCCGATTTTAGTCAAGGCAAGTCAGCTGCTCATATTGATACAGCTGCCGTCTGTTCTGGCGGAGATAGAACTGACCAGGGGCGGAAGAATGGATCTGGTGGGATGGCCTACCAGGTGGACATTACTTCTTTATAGTGTGATAACGATTGTTTTTCTGTCAAAAATAATGATTCATAAGATGACAGAAGAAGAGATAAGACAGGAGATGCTTCAAAAAAGCAGTAATGCATTGATGCTGAGTCAGGTGCAGCCACATTTTCTGTTTAACACCATGAGTATGCTGGCTGTTTTGACACAGGCAGATACGAAAAAGGCTTATTCCATGCTGATTATTTTCTCCAGATATTTAAGAGGTAATTTTCAGACGTTTCGTAATATGGAGTGGGTTTCTTTTGCAGAAGAAAGAGATCATGCCATGGATTATATTCAGCTGGAGGAGATGCGGTTTATCGGATTAATCCGGGTGGAATGGGATGTGGAAGATTCAGATTTTAATCTTCCGCCGCTTACTATTCAGCCGTTGATAGAAAATGCAGTGCGCCATGGTCTGTGTCAGAAAACAGAAGGGGGTCATATCAACATTATCACAAGGGAAAATCACGGATACCATGTGGTCTATATCGAGGATAATGGATTGGGCTTTACCTATACCATGGAGCAGCTTTTAGAGTTAAAAAAGAGCATATATTTTATATATTATAAATTGAAACAAAACCGGGATGCTGAAATGCTGGTAGAAGGTATTCAGGGAAAAGGCGCGCGGGTTGTGATCCGCATACCGGTATAGGATTTGCAAAGGATGGAAATGTTTTATGAGAACGATGTTGGTCGACGATGAGCTCTTTTCCATGGAGCAGTTTGAAATAGAGTGCAAAGATATGGAAGAAATAGAGTTAATTGGAAAATTTTCCAATCCATATCAGGCACTTGAGTTTGCAAAAGATAATCAAATCGATTTCGCATTACTGGATATCCAGATGCCGGGAATGAATGGCCTGGAACTGGGGCAGAAACTGAAGGAGATTCGCCCGGATATTATATTGATCTATGTGACTGCTTATAGTGAGTATGTGCTGGACGCCATGAAGATGAAGGCTGATTATTTTATTTTGAAACCATATGATAAAACAGATATAGAGGATGCGTTTCAAAGAGCAAAGCTATTATCCAAGAGACAGCAAAAGGAAGTATACATCCGGACATTTGGCAGATTCGGCGTTTTTCAAAACAACCGGATCATTCATTTTAGAAACAGCAAATCCGAAGAACTTCTGGCACTTTGTGTGGATCACCAGGGTGGAAAGGTTTCTATGGAAGAGGCGATTGATAAGCTTTGGCCGGATAAACCCTATGATGTCAGGGTAAAGGGGCTGTATAGAAAAGCCGTTATGATGCTGCAGACAGAACTGGAGCAACGGGGGATACCTCAGATATTTATCAGAATAAGAGGCGGCTGCTGTCTGGTAAAGGATGAGATAGACTGCGATTACTTTGTATATCTGGAAAATCCGGAACTGCAAAGAGGCTTATTCCGAGGTGTATATCTTTCGGACTATTCATGGGGAGAAGAAACCCTGTCGGAGCTATGCCAATTGGAACAAAATAACGAATAATAAAGCAAAGGCGTGCTATGAAAAAGAGGATCTTTACTGGAATTCTGACAGTAGTAGCAGTATTAAATTTGTTGGCATGGAACAGTACCGAATTTTGTGATTTCTATAAGGATCATGTTTTTGTTCTATGGGTCAATACATACAGCAGATTCACAGATATTTTCCCGTTCTCTGTGGGAGAATGGATGCTGGGTCTGGGTGTTTTATTGTGTACATTTCTAATACTGTGTTTGCTGACAGAAGGAATCCGTTTTTTCGTAAGAGTGGCAACACGTCAAAGCTTTTCATTTACACGTTTCAGTAAGAGATTCTTTAAACAATTTGCATGGATATTTCTTGTAGTTTCGGTACTGATGACCTGCAATTGTTTTATTCTATATCATTGTTCCGGCTTTTGGCAGGAGAATATGAATACACGTTTTCCTGTGGCAAGACAGGAAGAAAAACAATATACAGTGAAAAGTTTAGGAATCTTAAGGGACTACATTGTAAAAAAGGCGGACGTTCTGGCAGAGGCAATGGAAAGAGACCAGGATGGAAATGTGATATACCGTAAGGATATAAAAGAACAGGCAATACAGGAAATGAAACGGATGGGAACTCTTTATGGAGGACTGGCAGGTTATTATCCACATCCGAAAGGTATTTTAAGTTCGAATTTCTTATCTCAGCAATATATGATGGGGTATTATTTCCCTTTTTCTATGGAAGCCAATTATAATACGCAGATGTATATTATGAATATGCCGGTGACGATGTGCCATGAATTATCTCATTTAAAAGGGTATATCTATGAGGATGAAGCGAATTTTATCGGATATCTGGCATGTATTGGTTCGTCCGATCCGGTATTTCAATATAGCGGATATTTAAGTGTGTTGAGTTATGTAAACAATGATTACTATGAGGCTTTGGGAAAAAATTCAGCTCTTTATAACACTCATGTAAAGGTATCTTCACTGGTTAAGCATGACCGGGTATTTTTGACAGAGAAAACATGGGAAAAAGTAGAAAAAAAGGCCGTGATCAAAACAGAAACAGTTCATAAAGCAGCCAATACATTTCTGGAAAATAATCTGACTGTGAATGGCGTAGAAGAAGGTGTTGCCAGTTATGGACAGGTGGTTGGTCTATTGTTGCAGTATTATGATGGGATTTTGTATGGAGGAGAGGAATAATGGAAAACGCTACCTCGAATAATCAAGGACGAAGAATGATTACAATGGCTGGCAGAGGATTTTGCCTGGCCAGTGTTTTGCTGATTCTGCTTATTGGATATCACTCTCTGACACCCGTGGCAGATGACTGGTTTGGAAAAGGCGAAAGTCGCCTGCTTACAGATGGATGGGTTCATGTGACCGAAGACGGTAACCAATATGCAGTATCTTTGCCGGAGCCATTTTTGTTGCAAAGAGGTGAAACCTATGTGTTGGAAAGAACACTGCCTTATACCATTGAAGATGGTCAGATCCTTAGAATTTATTCCAATCTGGAAAATATTTCAGTCAGCGTAGACGGGTCACAGATTGCATATTATGGAAGCGCTACAGATTTGACAAGCCGCAGAGTTCCGCCGGAAGGGTGGCTGACTGTGGAGCTAAAGGAACTGTATGCCGGGAAAACCATCAGAATCACTTATGAAAGCGGATTGTCCTTTTTTAGAGGTGTAGCTTCTGAGATTTACTATGGTGATGATGCAGCTATATTGTTTCATTTATTGAAGCGGTATGGATTTCAGCCGGTACTGGGTATCTTGTTTTTACTGTTTGGAATATTTTATCTGTTTGTTGCATTTTACACGACATCTATAACCAGGAGAATGAAACGTTTGATTCCCTTTGGTATGCTTGCAGGGCTGATAGGAGCATGGTTTTTGTGTGATTCTGTGATCCGCCAGTTTTATTTTTCAAATGGCCTGTTATTACATAATTTGTCGTACGTACTGGTTATGCTCTATCCTATTGCATTGGTACAGTATGCGAACCTGGTTGAAAAGAGACAGTATCAGGTGCTGCTTTATTGTCTGGACGCGGCACTTGGACTTAATTTCTTCATAAACACATATCTTCATCTAAGTAAAACATTGGATTTGACAGTTACTTTTAATGTAACGGCTCTTTTAATTGTAGTGGAAATTCTGCTGATCATCTTTACGGCAGTACGAGTATTGCAAAAAAGAAAAGAAAAAAAGGTACTGCTATTACTGTTAAATATTATGTTTCTATCGGTGTTTGGTTTTGCAGAACTACTGAATTATTATTACAGATACAGACGATTTGAAGGACTGTTTTTGGGAATCGGTATGATGGGCATGGTAATTTCTGCTGCATTGGAAACGAAACGGGATCTGATCCGCTTATTTATGGATAAGAAAAAGGCGGTAGCTTCCAATGAGGCAAAATCCGATTTCCTGGCAAGTATGAGCCATGAGATCAGAACTCCGTTAAATGCCATATGCGGTATGGCAGATATTATGGCTGAAACGGATCTGGATCCGGAAAATCATTCCAGAGTAGAAACGATTAAGACATCCGCTGAAAGTCTGCTTGGTATTGTAGATGATATTCTCGACTACGCCAAACTGGATTCAGACACCCTTGAAATTGTGGAAAAGGAATTGGGTCAATCATTTTTCTCGTGGGATTGCCACCACATAGTGTATTGGTTAGTTACGCCACCCTTGACAGGATGGAAAAGCAATGCTGTTCGTTTATTACCGACGGCGAAGAACTCAAGAACAATCT
>JAQUUX010000132.1 GCA_028693705.1 Lachnospiraceae bacterium
TAGGTAATCCATATCGCATTCCTAATCTACGTTTTTTGTTATGAAAGCCGTAGGTCTATTAAAGTTACCCTTCTGTATGAAAAATAAATCAAAATACTTCTTGACTATTTACCAAATTGCTTTCTTTTCATCATAATAAGTATACCGGTTGACAGCAGGTCCCTCATCGCAGACGATACAGGTAAGTCAATTCTTCGTCAGATACCTGCTCGTCTCTGATGATTTTATTAAAATCCAAAATCATATCTGCAATTCCTGTGCTCTCCTGGAACATATTTCTGCCGGTACACCAGACATTGTGGTTTTTAACTGCCTTGAAATCAGCAAATAATGCATTCTTATCAAGCAATTGACTAAGCGTTTCTATTTCACCGGTTATTGCACTGTTATAAATCAGATAATCTGCATCCAGCGCCTGTTCGTAAAAAGTTTCCATAGAAATCTGTGTCGTGGACAATGCATTTTCTTCTTCCGCAAAATCCGTTAACGCATAAGAACCGCCTCCCATGCGGATCATTTCTGTTACATAATCGTCCGTCTTTCTGACACTGATCTCCCCCGATGAAGTAACTGAAAAAAACGCCACTGTTTTCGGTGACGTAGTGTCAAGTTTTAATTGCTTCAAGACTTCTTCCTGTTGATTAAAATAAGCTTCAGCTGCCTTTTCCTCTCCGAATAAAACACCGTATAAACGAATCCACTCCAAACGTCCAAGAGGATGTTCTTCATAGCTGGAATAGTCTACAAAAACCGGAATACCTATGTGTTCCAGCTGTTCCTTAATATCCGGAGTGTGATAAATCATGGAGGACTCCATAGCAAGATCACATTTTTTAGATAACAGCAGTTCAAAGTCCGGAGCAGAATATTTTCCTGCATAAAGCATACTTCCATCCTTCATTGCAGTTTTTGCCTCCGGGAGATACCAGCTGTCTTCATTCGTTCCCGACAACTGGATCTTGTCTGTCTGATCCAGTTCCAGTAGCAGATCCATTACTGCTGTTGCTGCCAGATACACATGTTCAAACGGTTGTTGTATTACACAGATATCCTCGGACACATCATCTGGCAGATCCTGATCTTCAGGCACCAGAAGATATTTCTGGCTGCCTGCTACTGTGATCAGTGTATATCCGCCTTCCAGGTAGTCCACAGCAAACTCTGTGGCATATTTTGTCTCCATATGACCAATTGGTGTAGGTTCTGCCTTTTGTATGCTGGCAGAATCAAAATGCAGCGTATAGGAAATCTCATGAGGAACGCTCATTGCCGTAGTATCCCCAATAACATCTAAATCCGTATCAAATGCTTTTACCGGAATGTGAAACGAAGAATTATCCTCCGGATTTGTTGTATTGTTTTCATATCTGACATCATCTACCAGCATGTAGTCATAATGATTACTGTCAAAAATAATGTCCGCATAGACCTGTCCGTCTTTTACCTGTAATACAGTTGGATTTTCCAGTGTCACACGCCCGGTTCCGCCTCCCAGCGTAACCGAGATCGTGTAAGAACCATCTTCCAAATCAGCAGGTACTATCTGTTTTTGCTGTCCGCATCCGCTGATAAAAAATACAGATAAGGCAAGGCAAATCAATAGCTTATTCAACTTTTTTCTCAAGTACTTTTTCATATTATTTTTCCAATACGGGATTGGATACCGATACTTTGTGATCATACCAGGTTCCTTTGGTTCCGATTAATGCAAGATCAAATTCCTCATCTATTGCAGATACCGGAATATCATACCCGTAAACCTCTTCTGTTGCCCCATCACTATAAGTTACCGTATCAGTGGTGGGCTGCAGAAGTTCTGCTCCTGCTTTCTGTGCATCTTCCGCCATACCCACATAGAGATTTACAATATTCTTTGAAGGCAGGCTGATATGCAGGGTCATCTTACCGCCTGCTACTGTCAAAACACCTTTTCCTTCATTTGCTTCGTTCACATGAAACATACCGCTGTCAGTGTTAAATTCTGCCTTATAGACGCCATCATCCAATGCTTTGCTTGCTTTTTCTGCTACATCTGAAGTTCCGTTGTGTGCTATAGCTGCCGCCGCATGATTAACATAAATTGACTGAATCTCTGCGATTCTGCCCAGACCTTCAATCTGTGCTTCCACACTGTCAAAACTTCCTGATGCCTCAAACTGACTCTTCCAGGAATCTGCATCTTCACCTGCCATGTCATTATTGGCATGATCTCCGGCAACTACCATTAAAGGACGAAGAATGACATTCCTATATCCTGCAGCTGTCAGCTTCTGAATAACTGCTTCACAAGCAGTATCTTCCGGCTTTCCTTCCACCGTTCCGATAAATACGTTGGCAAACCCCAGCGCATCCATCTGCGCCTGCATCTGATTATAGGTAACACTTGCTGTATGAGATGTTCCGTGTCCCATAAATACAAATGCTGTTCCAGCTTTATCTGCGGCTTCCATACTGTCAAAACCCGCAGCTTTGACAGCTTCTGCTGCAATTGCCCTGGCTGTCGCTTCCTTATCAGCATTGACTGCATCTTTATCAGTTCCCACTTCACCAAGTAAAGGTTCTGCTACCATTACGCTTTCAAACTGATCTGTATAATTAGCCAAAGCCTCTGTGAGTTCATCATATTCTGCTCCATGCATCAAATGAGTAGGCTGTACAATAAGATTTTTCACCCCATTCGTAACAGCTCGTTCCAATGCCTGCTCCACATTATCGATTTTCTCACCATCACGAGCCTGCACATGATTGATGATGATCTGCGCGGTAAATGCTCTTCTGACGGACCACTCCGGATTTGCTTCCTGAAGTGCTTTTTCAATTCCGCCAATATCTTCTGTACGACTGTCATTAAATGAAGTACCAAAGCTGACAACTAACAGTTCATTCTCTCCAATTTCATCCTGATTAAGCGGATCATCCTTAGACGCATCTCCCGTGTCCCTGCCAAAATAATCGGGGTCTGCGAATTCTCCTGCTACGAGTTCCTTTTGTGCATCAGTCAGGGCATCCCAGGCTGCCTTTGCTGCTTCACACTGCGCATCGGTTTCATCTGTTCTCTCCTGCACATAAATAGCATCGATTAAAGCTGCCACTTCGTCAGCCGCGGTCTGATCATTCATCTCAGTCGTTTCCTCTGTATCTGTTTCGGCTGTCTCTGTTGCAGATGCAGCGCCTGTCTCATCTGCCTGGTTCCCGCATCCGCTTAATACTGCAGCACTGGTCATCGCCATAATTAGTGTCATGGTCATAAACTTCTTTTTCATTCTTTTTATCCTCCTCGAGATATATGAATAGTTACTCTTCCAGATCATAAAAATGAAAAAAAGCACAAGAAAAAACTGCCAATACAAAAATGTACTGACAGAGTAATAGAGCCGAAAAGGATAAACGGTAGGATCAATTACTCGTGATCTGGAACATAAATTCCTGTACCAATAACTGGCAGGTTTCCTGACTTACCTATCAACACAAAAGACCGTCTTCCCAAATAAATTCAGTGACTGTGCTCTTCACACATGGTCTTATGCTCCCGGCTTACAGTGACGAGATCGTACAGGACTTACACCTGTTTCCCTTTTAACCATTATCTGAAAATCAGTAATGGCACCAACTATTATTTTTTCAATTGTATTTACAAATGATACGCTACAATGAGCTATTTTTCAACTTTTTTTCAAAAGGGTAATCTTTTACAAAATATTACCGAACTATATAGAGTAACCATTATAAATGATTCCAGAAGGGAGAACTACCATGGAAAAAAAATCTGTTTTACTTAAAACGCCAGTATTTTGTAGATAATCGGAGGGATCTTTACTCTGATAACCTCCTTATTAGGGCTTATCGTCGGAAGCCTGGGACACGCGTCCCTCATCTTCTTATCCGTTGTCGCACTTGCACTTAGTAGTTTAAATCTGGTTGCCGGTATCATCGGTATCAAAGCATCCGACGGAAACGGTAATTTAAAATTATGTTTAACTATCAGCTATGTAATAATTGGTATAGCAGCTGTTTCACTGATTCTAAATCTGATTCAAAACCATACAGTATCGAACATTGCCAGTTCAGTTGTCAGCCTTATATTACCTATTGTGTATTATATTCAATGTCATTTAGATAAGCATTTCGTCTGTTAGGAAAGGTATCTCACAGGTTACAAGCCTCTGAAAAATCTGTTTAGTTAAGAAAAGGCATGTGAAAACGGTTGAGATTTGAATCAGGAAAAC
>JAQUUX010000061.1:0-3066 GCA_028693705.1 Lachnospiraceae bacterium
CGTTTGTCAATATGATTTTGAACAAATGTTATGACGATTAGCATCTGTTTTCCTATTATATTTGTGTTTTTGTACATATGATATATGCATATATTTACAATTATGGTTCTAATTTGCTAAATTTCTTTCCTGTTTCCCCATATTTTTCACGTCAAATTGCATTTACCGCATTGACATCGAATAATGAACTTGTTATACTGTGGGTAAAAAGAAACATATGTTAATCTTTCGAACATTTGTATCGCTTTTTAACGCAATTTACCCTAGGGTGAAGGGAGCCATATGGAAAACAATTTAGATTATGAAGAAGTGCTTATGGCCAAAACCGCCTGGTACTATTATTCTGATAATCTGACTCAGCAACAGATATCTGACCTGCTGGGCGTTAATCGAATGAGAGTTATCAAGCTGTTAGATAAAGCCAAGCAATGCGGTATCATCCAATTTAAAATCCGTTCCGACAGTGAGAAGAGAATGGAAATAGAGCAGCTGTTGATGAAACAATTCGGTCTGAAGGACTGCTTTATCGTTCCTTCTCCTATGGCTGTGGAAGATATCAACGAAAACATTGCTAAAGCCGCTTCCATGTATATCTGTAATCGGTTAACAGATGAATCCTTTATTAATGTAGGTTATGGAGATACTTCCAGTAGAATCTTAAATCATCTGGCTATCAGTACAGAGCATACACTTTCCTGTGTTTCTCTAACCGGTGGGGTAAGTTACTATTTGCCAAATGCGAATTCCAGCACCTTTAATTCCAGGCTTTATCTCATTCCAACACCGCTATTAGCATCTACCAATGAAATGGCTGCTGCTATGAAAACGGAGAAATCAGTAAAAGACATCGAACAATTGATACCTCTTTCCTGTTTATCTGTTATTGGTATTGGCTCCATGGACGATGAAGCTACTATATTAAAGTCAGGAATCCTTACCAAAAACGATTTCCTGTTTCTTACCAGAAACGGAGCAGTTGGTGATGTACTCAGCCATTTTATTAATGAAGATGGCGAAATTGTTAAATCCGGTCTGGAAGACCGCACTATCAGTACGCCGCTTGAAACGCTGAAGAAACTGGACAATGTCATTGGTGTTGCCGCCGGCGAAAATAAAGTGACTGCCATACGCGCCGCTTTACACGGAAAATATCTGGATATTCTGATCACAGATGAAGATACTGCCAACGCGCTTGTCAGTGGAGAAAATGTAAGCCTGTAGTACATAAATACAAAAAGCTCAAACTTATCATATGGAAAACATAATGTATAGCAACAAGAATGGAGGGATTATTTTGGCTAATCAATATTTACTGGCTGTAGATGCAGGAACCGGAAGCGTTCGTGCAGTTTTGTTCGATCTGGAGGGAAACCAGCTCGAATGTGTCCAGGAAGAATGGGAACATTCTGAGGATCCCAGATGGCCCGGCAGTATGGACTTTGACTGGGTACATAACTGGGAACTCGCATCCGGCTGTATCCGGGGCGTTCTGGAAAAATCAAAAATCGATCCAAAAGAAATCGCAGCAGTTTCCACTACCTGCATGAGAGAGGGTATCCTTCTCTACGATAAGGGTGGTAATGAAATCTGGGCTTGTGCCAACGTAGATGCCAGAAGTGATGACGAAGTAGGTCAGCTGATTCAGATGAATCCGGAATTAGAAAAAGAACTCTATCTGGAATCCGGTCAGGCATATGCGTTAGGCGCACTTCCTCGAATTCTCTGGGTCAAAAATAAAATGCCTGAGATCTATGAAAAGACAGCTACTATCGGTATGTTCAATGACTGGCTGATCTATAAAATGACCGGCGTTATGGCACTGGAACCAAGTAATGGTTCTACCACCGGTATCTTTGATCTTCAGAAGCGTGACTGGGATCCTGAAATTGCCAGAAAATGTGGTTTAAGAGATGATATCTTCCCACAGGTACATGAGTGTGGCACAAAAGCTGCAGAAGTAAATGCAAAAGGTGCAGCTGAAACTGGTCTTGCAGTTGGTACTCCTGTTATCGTAGGTGGTGGCGATTGTCAGCTGGGCTGTATTGGTGTTGGTGTAGTTGAGCCTAACGAAGCTGCTGTATTTGGTGGTAGTTTCTGGCAGTATGAATTTAATACCGCAAACGGTAAAACAGATCCAGGCTGTCGTGTCCGTGTAAACTGTCACGCAGTTCCCGGTGTTTGGCAATTTGAAGCTCTTGCTTTCAAGCCTGGTCTGGTAATGAGATGGTTCCGCGATGGCTTCTGCCAGATGGAAAAGAAAATCTCTTCCGAAACAGGGGAAGATCCATACAACTTAATGAATAAGGAAGCTGAGAAAATACCTGCCGGCTGTTACGGTATGATGTGTACCTTCTCGGATGTTATGAATTTTACCAGTTGGAAGCATGCTGCTCCAACCTTTACCAATTTTGAATTGGATCCGGAGAAGTTTAGCCGTTATACTTTCTACCGTGCTATTCTGGAAAATACAGCCATGATTACCAAAGGACATTTGGATCTGGTAAAAGAAGCAACAGGCAATATGCCGAGCGAGATTATCTTTGCCGGCGGTGCCAGCAAGAGTCCATTATGGTGCCAGATCTTATCTGATGTACTTGGTCTTCCGGTTAAAGTTCCGGTTGTAAAAGAAGCAACTGCTTTAGGCGCTGCAATTTTAGCAGGTTATGGTGTTGGCATCTATGATAATATTTCTGAAGCTGCTAAGAAATGTGTAAAATGGGATAAGACCTTTACCCCTAATATGGAAAATCATGCTGTTTACGAGGAAATGTATCCTGTATGGCGCAAAGTATATAAAACACAGCTTGCACTTGCGGATGAAAAGTGTACTAAAAATATGTGGATAGCACCAGGTTTATAAATTTAGCAAAACAAGGGAGGCATTAAATTTTGCTTCGCAAAACAAGGGAGGAAAATCCTCTCCTCGTCTGAGGACTCGGATTTTGCTTCGCAAAACAAGGGAGGAAAATCCTCTCCTCGTCTGAGGACTCGGATTTTGCTTCGCAAAACAAGGGAGGAAAATCCTCTCCTCGTCTGAGGACTCGGATTTTGCTTCGCAAAACAAGG
>JAQUUX010000061.1:3166-20207 GCA_028693705.1 Lachnospiraceae bacterium
ATTTTGCTTCGCAAAACAAGGGAGGAAAATCCTCTCCTCGTCTGAGGACTCGGATTTTGCTTCGCAAAACAAGGGAGGAAAATCCTCTCCTCGTCTGAGGACTCGGATTTTGCTTCGCAAAACAAGGGAGGATTTAGTTATGTTTATAATGAATGAAAATGATGTAGAATACCGTTTCGGTGACAGCGGTCCTAAATATTTGATGAAAGGACCTCGTATGAATTTTGCTCTGGTACAGTTTCAGGCAGGTCAGGATTTTAAGGCTCATTATCACAATATCATGGAGGAAAACTTCTTTATCTTAAGTGGTGAAGTAGATATCGTAGTTGATGGCAAAGTAAATCATATGACTCCAGGTCAGCTAATCCATATTGAACCGGGTGAAATTCACTATGTAATTAATAATTATGACGGTCCTGTAAAAATGGTTTCTACATTGGCGCCATTCCAGGAAGTAGATAAGGTAGATGTTGAAGACTATAAATATTAATATGCCGGGAGAGTAATGGAAACCCTCCGGAATGGAGATTACTATGAAAACAATCAAAGCAGTTCCTGTTACAGCTGAAAATTTTGCACCTTATGGCTATCTTGCAAACATTGCAGATCCTAAGGATGCCTATGGCATGGGTAATTATCCATGTACTTTTCACAGAGATATGATGTTAACCCCTATGGCAAGCACAGCTCCTATCGCTTTTGGTTCTTTAAAAGTAGGTAAAAGACCACAGATTGTAAAAGATGTAGAATTTCATTCTAATGCAATCGAAGTTATGATGCCAATGGATGATGATATGGTAATTTATGCTGGTCCTGCCAGTAATGATGAAATCGAATTAGATAAACTGGAAGCTTTCATTATTCCAGCCGGTACTATGATCGGTTTCCGTGCAGGCGCATGGCATGGTGCACCGTTCCCGGTAAATCATGATGGCACTGTTTTAATCTGCCTGCCGGAGAGAACTTATCTGAATGATACTAAGAAATATATTCTGGAAGAAAAAGATTATCTGGAGATTGTTTAAACTGTAGTTTAAAGGAATAAGGATTGCTGTAAAGGGACGGTTCAGCCGTGTATCATATGCTCACAAGCCCGTTTTCACTTCGGTAAACACGTAGCTGTACATAATTTCGCACAAGACGCGAACTAAGTACAGACGTGTTTACAGTGCTTGTTCGCATACGATACACGGCTGAACCTCGTTTTACGCAATATTTATTTTCTTTAAGCTGCAGTTTGTGGTGCCGGTGGTGCATAGCTCCCAGTTACGGCAAACGAATAGTTGCAATAGTTTAGCCTTGGCTACAGACCGGGCCAACTGCAGATTGGCAACTTGAAAAGAATAACGAATGTAACGAACAGGCAGTGGTGCGGGTGTGTATTCTTCCATTGCCTGAGCGCACGTATTAGAGCCTCTAATCATTCCAGTTGTAACCCAGCTATTCCGGGCATGGATGCCCGGAAAGGTCCCTCAGAGCCAGGATGGCGATTGGGACCGTTAGCGTTAAAGTACAAGTATCTTCATGGAATGATGTAGAGACTCTTATACGTGTAAACGGCAATGGAAGGATACACACCCACACCATTGCCGTCTCATTATAAACATTATTTTTTAAGTTGCTAAACTACAGTTTAACATCTTACACATAGATAATAGTCAGTCCCCCAAAGGAAACATTCCCGCCCAACTTCACAACAGGTCCATCGGCATTCATACGTTTATTCCGTTCTTCTACCCCGCCAAGAGATGTACGAATCTGATTATCCACTCTCCAGTTGGCCGGCAGATATAATTCTACCCCTGCAAAGGAAATATCTACCACAATCTGTGCTTCTCCCTTTTGAATTAACGCATTGTCGCAGTACACTTTCAAGGCTCCAAAACTGCATCTCAGGTCAGCCCGTTCCAGGTTGTCTGTATTGATATATTTAATAACAGAATTAAAATTTACGTCACACTGCACATGACTGGCGTCACTATCATTTACAACCTTATTAAAATGCTCTCTGTCTTCTTCCTGAAAGGTAGTCTTGTATTTTTTCTTTCCGATCATCATATCCAAACCGATACTGCCAAGAAGTGCTGCGATCAGAACCGGCCATGGTGTCAGACGTTCCAATCCCAGGATATCACTATATAGAATACACAGAATTGCTATCGGAAATAAAATTCCTCCAAATTCCAGTTCCGGAATACTCTTTACAATAAGCGCAACCATAACAATTGCCAGGCACAGTCTCCAGATATGAATATCTCCCAAAATCCCTGTTGCATTTAAGAGTACTAATACTGCTGCCAGAATTAATAATAAACCGCAAAATGTTTTTCTCTTTTTCATCTTTGTGTTCTCTCCTCTTCTAATTTATTCATGAGCACCTTGTAATAGTTTCTGGATACATATACTTTTTTGTAAGTACCCGAAAATGAAACTTCACTGGCCGCTGTCAGATTTCTTGTAATGGAGAAAATTCGTCTGCTGTTTAATATGGTTGATTTAGAAACTCTCACAAAGTACGAAGGCAAAAGCTCTTCCAATTCATATAGCTTATATTTTGTCTGGTATACCTCTTCTGTAGTGTGTGCACAAACACCACTTCCTGTCGTTTCCAGAAACAAAATATCCTCCAGAGAAATATAATATTCCGTCTCTCCCTTATAGAATACAAACTGCTTTTTCCCGGCATTCGCACCAGCCAGCATTTGCTGCAAGTGAAAAACTTCTTCGTTCATCTCTTTGGTACGAATTACCACTTCTGTCTCTGTTAAGTTTTCGTCAACCTCTAAACGTATGATCATTTTTCCCTCTCCATGGACTCATTATATCAATTCACCTATTTTTGTAAACGGATATTAGGTAAGAGGTAAGTTTTTACCTATAAGTGGTAAATCTTCCATAACTAAAAAACGATATACCCTCTTTGACTTCTATCAATCAAGGACATATCGTTTCGCATTTAAAGTGTGACATTTTTATTTTATAATACCTTGTATATTGTAATAAAAAAGCGGGTGATGGGAATCGAACCCACGTATTCAGCTTGGAAGGCTGATGTTCTACCATTGAACCACACCCGCATATATCTGAAACCATTGACATTCCGTTACTGTTTCCTGCCAATGGTAGAATGCCCAGAACCGGAATCGAACCAGTGACACGAGGATTTTCAGTCCTCTGCTCTACCGACTGAGCTATCTGGGCTCAGTTACATTAGTTTATAACGTATAGAGTTTATCCTGCAAATAATTTCACAATATTGATATTTTAACGTGATGTGAAATATCTGTCAACCCATCTTTTTTAATTATTTTCATGGTACTTTTGGACTATTCCGTTTTACCATGATTTGGTCGATAATATTTGTACCTATATTATTATATTAGAAGGAACTATTATGCGGATTGATCAGTCCTATTTATATCAGGATCTTTTAAAACAAACTTCATACCGTAATTCTACAGCAGTAAATGCACCGGAGACAGCTCCTGTTAGTGAAGACCTTTCTAAGTCTGTCGCTTTAAACAGTCCTGCCAATCTCAACATGCCCGCCAAGGCAAATGTACCCGCAGCTACTGTTGAATTGCAAAACAATCCTGCTAATAAGATTGTTATTTCGGAGGACAATCCTTCTGCACAAAAAGCTGTTCGCTCTATTTCTTCTGCAGATTTGCGTGCTATCTCAGCTGCCTTTTCTGCAAATACTGTTAACAATGTCCGTTCCGCTGCGTCTGTTTCTACTGCTGCAGCATCATCTTTAAGTGATGAGCAAATGGGACAGTTTTTAAAAACTGCATTTCAGGTTTTTGATCCGCAATACTAAATCATCACATATACTTTGCAGATCCGGGCACGGATGCCTCTTCATGAACAAAGGAGTGATCACATGGGTATCAGCATACACAATTTAAATGGCAATAACAATACGGTAAGCTCTTTATTATCCAGTTTACCTTCTGCCGGCAGCTCAGGAGCTATGGAAAATCTGACCAACTCCGTTCTGGGAACTTCCACATCAAGTGGTGTGAACCTTACCGACTATGCCGCTATCAAAAATGGCAGTTACTACAAATTATTAAAGGCATATTATGCCAAAGACACTACAACAGACAAGACAGAGGATAATTCTTCTTCGAACTCCGATTCTAATTCAGAAAATTCCGCATTGCGGACAAGCAGCACTTCTTTAAAAGCTTCTGCAGATGCTTTACTTACTACCGGAAATAATTTACTGTTTCAATCCAGAAGCGGCAACGATCTTAGTACCAACAGTAAAGATTATGATATGTCATCGATTGCAGAAGCAGTTACTGATTTTGCCTCTGACTACAATAATCTTTTAACATCTGCCAAGGATTCTGACAACACCAAGGTACAAAAGACTATTTCTACTTTAAAGAATACTGCAGATGTATATTCCAAAGTTCTATCTTCTGTCGGTATTACTGTCGGAGATGACGGATCTCTGTCTGTAGATCAAAAAAAATTAAAGACTGCTAATGTGGGAACATTGAAAACATTATTTAACAATTCGGTTTCTTTTGCTTCCCAGATCGAATCAGCGGCATCCTCTATTAATGCTTATGTAAAATCTGATGTGACCAAAAAGAATAGCGGACTATATAACAGTTCCGGCAACTACCAGTCAGCTGCCGACATAGCAAGTTCTTTAAACAGTTATACCTAAAACAAAAGCAGATTTTCCCCAATCGGAAAATCTGCTTTTTTAATGAATATACTTTCTTTAGAATAATCCTGTTATTTTTCCATTTTCATCCACATCAATCTTTTCTGCTGCCGGTATCTTTGGCAATCCCGGCATTGTCATAATCTCACCGGTAAGTGCAACTACAAATCCTGCCCCTGCAGATATTTTCAGATTGCGAACTGTAATTTCAAAATCTGTCGGTGCTCCAAGCTTCGCAGGGTCATCGGTTAAACTGTACTGGGTTTTGGCCACACAAATAGGGCAATTTCCATATCCCAGTTCCTCCAGCTTTGTAGCCTGCTTCTTTACCGCCGGAAGAAGAACCACCCTCTTGGCTCCATATATTTTAGTAGCGATAGCATTTAATTTGTCCTCAATACTTCCGGTCAATTCATAAGAATAGTGAAAATCAGATTTTTCTTCTGTCAGTCTGATTACTTCTTTTGCTAATTCAATACCACCGTTACCGCCTTTACCCCAGACTTCGGATAATACCACATTAACATTTAATTCCTTGCATTTTGTTGCAACTAATTCAAGTTCTGCCTCTGTATCAGTCGGAAAACGGTTAATGGCAACTACGCAGGGAAGTCCATAAACATCCGTAATATTATGCACATGTTTTAAAAGATTTGGCATTCCCTTTTCCAGTGCTTCCAGATTTTCCTCACCTAGCTCTTTTTTCGCAACACCACCATTGTATTTTAACGCGCGGACAGTTGCTACGATTACAACAGCACTTGGCGTTAATCCAGCCATACGGCATTTGATGTCCAGGAACTTCTCAGCACCCAGATCTGCACCAAAACCTGCCTCTGTTACCGCATAGTCAGCCAGTTTCATAGCCATTTTTGTTGCCGTTACAGAATTACATCCATGGGCAATATTAGCAAAAGGTCCACCATGTACGATTGCCGGCACGTGCTCTAAAGTCTGAACCAGATTCGGCTTCAGAGCATCTTTCAATAAAGCCGTCATGGCGCCTTCCGCATGAAGATCTCCGGCTGTTATCGGCTGTTCCTCCGATACTTTTCCATAAGTATAACCAACTACCATCTTAGAGAGGCGCTGTTTCAAATCATTGATATCACTTGCCAGACAAAGAACTGCCATAACTTCAGATGCAACTGTAATATCGAAGCCGTCCTCTCTTGGCATACCATTAGGTTTGCCGCCAAGTCCATCTACAATATTGCGAAGCTGTCTGTCATTCATATCCACGCAACGTTTCCAGGTAATCTTTCTAGGATCAATGTTCAATTCATTTCCCTGCTGAATATGATTGTCCAACATAGCAGCAAGCAGATTATTTGCCGCACCAATTGCATGAAAATCTCCGGTAAAATGCAGATTAATATCTTCCATCGGGACAACCTGTGCATAGCCGCCTCCTGCTGCACCTCCTTTAACACCAAAAACAGGCCCCAGAGAAGGTTCTCTTAATGCTACCATTACCTTCTTGTCGAGTTTCTGCAGACCATCAGCCAGACCTATTGTAGTTGTTGTTTTACCCTCACCTGCCGGTGTCGGATTGATCGCGGTCACCAGTATCAGCTTGCCATTTTCTCTCTTAGATTCCTTTAATAATGCATAATCAATTTTTGCTTTATATCGTCCATACTGTTCCAGATATTTTTCTTCGATTCCTGCTTTTTCTGCAATTTCAGTAATTGGCAGCATTTCTACTTCCTGCGCGATTTCAATATCAGATTTAAATTCCATTCTTACCTCCTCATGCTCTGCATTTGTATACTTGTCAGCTACATTCCATGCACTTATCCTACAATAAAAAAGGACAACATGCATGATTACATGTTGCCCAGACGGTCGGCTTAACGGTATCCTGCTTACACTGTGGTTCTCCCACAATTATCCGTCAGCAAACAGGTCCTCATTTAATTTTTACAATACAATATTTTACGGAGGATGTCAATTTCAATTCGTATAAATTAAAATGTCATCTTCATTATATTTTAATTATAAAATATTTATAAAGAAATTATAAAAATATTTTTTAATGTTATGTAAAAAATGCTATGCTATTGTCGATATAGATAAGGAAGGAACTCATGAAACTAAAAGATTTTGTGTATGTGAGCTGTATCATTACCGTTTTATATTTTATTCTGCACTTACTGGGCATCGGTTGTCCTATCCGTTTTTTTACCGGTATCTCCTGTCCCGGTTGCGGTATGACCCGTTCCTGGATTGCTCTGTTACATTGTAATATTGCAGATGCATTTCGGTATCATCCATTATTTTTGCTTCCACCCATCTGGGTTATCTTTTATTTTTTTCAGCAGAATCGTGGGGCTCACATAATAACACTTTTTCGCTTATTTTGTGGTTGTTCCTTAGGCCTCTTTATTCTGGTTTACCTGCTTCGACTTTTTAACCCTGCCGACAGCATTGTTACATTTGAACCTCATAAGGGACTACTATACCAAATCATTCATTTTTTTATGGAGGGAATTAAACATGGTTAAAACCAACCGAAGCTTGCCTATGTATATTTTATTGTCATTTATTACCTGTGGTATTTACTCTCTGTATTGGTATTATAGTCTGGGAAATCGTTTGGCAAACAATGCGCCAAGATATAATCTGCAGTTCCAAGAAAATGGTACTACCATTCTCTTGTGGTATATTATAGGTTATTTCCTTTGCTGTATTGGACCATTCGTCGCAATGCATATTCTGATCAAAAATACAAATATAATGGCAGAAAGATATAATGCACAGGCAGGCGGAACTTATACAATGTAATTTTCACCAAAAAAGCAGTTGGCTCTTTTTGAGTCAGCTGCCTTTTTATTTTTTACCAGGTGTCTTCAAATTGTTCCATTTCAATTCGCCAATTACCCCAACCATAATTATGGCATTCTACTGTGTCACTTTCAGTTTCTCCATCTATCATTATAGTTACAGAAACTTCAGCATCCTTAGCAAATATCTTATCCAATCCCTCAATTTCAAAAGGTATCGCATCTGCCATGGCATTTCCTGAATAAACCACATCTGTATCCAGTACCTCTATCTCCATCGTATCATATTCGCTGCCATCCATAAACATTGGTAACAGTTCTGCGGCTGCAGACATATCAAGGTCAAATCCGGTCACAGCCCCTACCACTGATCCGCTGATACCCATCACAGCATTCAGCTGTTTCTCACTTTTGGGATCCATGCAGCCTATCATTTCATTAATATCCATTTCCTGGATCGCTGTTAGAAAATCTTCTACAACGTCATCTGGTCCGTTCACATAGTTTGTTAGAAATACACCCAATATACCAATAATACAGACACCCGCTGCTGCCAGTTTCGCCCACAACGCAATACCAATTCCCGTTCTTGGTACATTAATAGCCACAGGAGGCGGCTGAATATGCGACATTGCCTGTGCTCCTGACTGTACAAATGACGGTTGCTGAGTGTAAGGTTGCTGCACATATGACTGTTGTACATTCGGTTGTGATTGTGTCTGTATTTGCGGTTGGGACTGTATCTGATTATGCATTGATTTTTCTATCAGGTTTTTCCCACAGGTTCCACAAAATTTAGCATTATCAGGTATTGGTTTTCCACAATATTGGCAGAACATTCCGTTATCCCCCTATTTTTTATTTATAGTATTTCTTGCATAAATATCTGTAAGATGCTTTATTTTATCGCTTAATTCCTTTGTACATTCTCCCGGTAGCAAACGCCATTTCCAATTTTCTCCCAAGGTGGATGGAAGATTTATACGACCTTCACTACCTATTTCAAGATAGTCCTGCATTGGAATAATCACAGTTCTTGCTACGCTTGACAGTGCTATCCGAATCATTCCTTTGCAAATATCTTTTCTTTTATTTACACCAAGATATTCCATACAATAAGCGGCATCCTGCCGGGATAAAGATTCTGCCCATCCTATAGTTGTATCATTATCATGTGTTCCCGTATAAACAACACAATTAGGTTTATAATGATGTGGCAGATAACCACTATCCTCACCGGCATTAAACGCAAATTGTAAAACTTTCATACCCGGAAATCCGCTTTCTTTTACCATTTTACGAACACCATCTGTCAGAAATCCCAAGTCCTCCGCTATGACATCCAATTTTCCCATGTCTTTTTCCAGTGCTTTAAACAATTCCAGTCCCGGTCCCAGCTGCCAGTTACCTTTTTCTGCTGTTTTATCCCCATAGGGTATTGCATAATAGGACTCAAAACCACGGAAATGATCTACCCGAATCACGTCATATAATTTTTGACATTGATTAACACGAAGAATCCACCAGGCATATTTTGTTTTTCTGTGCTCCTTCCAATCATATAATGGATTTCCCCATAACTGTCCCGTTTTTGAAAAAGCATCAGGCGGACAGCCTGCAACAGCCTTAGGTCGTCTGTCTGCTCCGAGTTGAAAGAGTTCCGGATGTGACCAGGTATCAGCACTGTCAAGTGCAACATAAATAGGAATATCCCCTATTATTTTTATATTTCTTTCATTCGCATAGGTCTTTAACGCTTTCCACTGCTTATAAAAGTTATATTGCAGGAATTTATAAAATTCAACTTGCTCCTGCCATTCTTTTTTAAATACCTTCAATGCTTTTGTTTTATGTAAACACAGATCCTTTTCCCAATCCAGAAAACTTGCCCCGCCATGCACCTGCTTGATGGCCATGTAAGTGGCATAATCCTCCAACCAAAAATTCTCCTCTTTTACAAATGTCTGATATGTTTCCTCTGTTCTATAGTTACTTCTTTGAAAAGCAATGAACAAGATCTGGAATCTGGATCGATATATTTTTTCATAATTTATTGATCCTTCCCGGTCTCCAAAATCGTAAGAGTTACACTCTGATTCCGTTAGAAGTCCTTCTTCCATCAGACTACCCAGATCAATCAAATACGGATTTCCAGCAAAAGTAGAAAAAGATTGATATGGAGAATCTCCAAAGCCGGTAGGACCCAATGGGAGAATCTGCCAATAACGTTGTCCTGCAGCACTTAGAAAATCCACAAATTCATATGCCTCTTTTGAAAAACATCCTATTCCATGTTTTGATGGAAGACTTGTTATGGGAAGTAAAATTCCGCAACCTCTTTTTATCATTTTGCGTTCGTCCTTTTCTAATGCAAAAGAGAGACAACACTACGTTGTCTCTCTCAGCCTTTTATTCGGCATCCTGTACATTTGATTCGTAGTTATACTTATCAATTACTGCAGTTACGCATTTATTGAATAAAGTATCCAGGTTCTCGTATCCGTTATACCGATAAGTATCACTATCCCAATACCCGGTTCCATATTTTACCTCACGAGTAAAACTGTTTGCAGGCATACCACCACTGCTCAAATCCACTGAACATGTACCATCAGGAAGGTTAATCAAGTCAGTAAATACCGTGAAATAATAATAGTTAAAGGATTGATGTATGCCTTCTTCCTCATAATTATCACTGGCAGTTATCTTATAAACCAGATAAATTGCATTATTATAATTGTATGCATTATTTGGATCCTTAGGTGTCATAAAATAACTTCCAAGGTAAGCCATTCCATCGAGAGCTTCATGCTCATCCCAGCTTTGTGCTACATTTGCCCGCAACATATCTTCAGCCTGCTGCTGCATTTTCTGGAGCATATCGTCCGGCACATCAGCCAATTTTGTTGCGTAACTGCCCAAGCCTTCTACAGTATATTCTTTTTGAGTTTTTGAGAATCCAACACCATAATTTTCTGCAAGATATTCTTCGTTAGATCCATTATCAATAGAAATGGTTACCACGTCACCATTACTCAAATCCCCTGATTTATCCACAGAAAAATACAGATTCCGTAAATAGTCCTTGGTCGAGTTATTCGTTATAGCAATTTCACCTCTTGGTCCTACCCCGGAAAACTGAACATCTAACGCTTCGAATGGATCAACCATTTCGATTTCTTCCAATCCGCTTACTGTAAATTCCACATCTGAGTATTTCAACTTCATACCAAAGTTTCTCTCAGCAGCCTTATCGTCGCAATCCCATTCATAAGTAACGACATCACCATTAGATAAATGGTCTGTATCAGACGCAGAGCCAGAAATACACATATCAGCCAGTAACTCGCAATCACTGTCATAAAGTCCGCTCATATCTGTTTTCTTTTTCATTTTGATTTTCTTGCCGTAGTCATCCTCGAACTGATCATAATCAAATTGTATAGAAGCTCTTCCTACAGTATTGTATCCTGTATATTCCTCAACAAGATATTTGTTAAGGTTAATCGTCGACTGTACATTCCTGTAAATTGCAAAAGCTGCTATCAATACAATGACAATGACTCCAATTATTATTTTCTTCTTCAGTGGCATGGTTGACCAGATACTGGGATTTGCCACCGGTGGCGGAACCGCCCCTGGAATATTCTGTGGCGATACATTGTTATTTATATTATTAATCGGCGCCTCTTCTACCCTTGCTCCACATTTTTCGCAAAACATAGCTCCATCAGGAAGAGGGGCTCCACATTTCTGGCAAAACATATGTTATCCTCCTCATATCAGTTAGTTTTTAGTACATATCCATGAGATCGCCTAGTCCACCAAGACCTCCCATAACACCGTAAGCAGCGTCTTCGATAGCACTAACCACATACTGTTTAGCTACAAGATAACATACCAAAACAACAATAGCCATTACTGCCATTGCAATCCAAAATGCAAGATCCTTTCCTACACCAAGAGAGACCGTTGTTGCTTCTGTTAATAAAATAATCCAAGATACCAAAGCCATTAATAAAATAATAATAGACAACGGAATAGAAATGTAAGTAAATAACAATCCAGCAATGCACAGTAAAGAAGAGGGAATTGTTGCGAGGCAGAAAATGCAAAGATAATCTCGGAAACTTGCTTTTAATTTCATTATTTGAGCTGCAATAAATACCAGCGCAACATTTACCAGATCAATTCCTCCTACAACAATTGCTATCTTCAGCGCAATTGGTAATTTTTCATTCATATCCATTTCTGGGATTCTAATAAGAAGCGCCAGGATAATAACCAGAAGATGAAGACCACCTAAGATCAAAGGAGAAGTTTTATCCCCTCCACCAGCTACTTCTGACATCATTCCAACCGGGCTTTTCAAAAATTTCATAAATAATACCTTAGATTTATTCAACTGTTCTTTTGCTGCCTGCTGTTGGAAATTTGGCTGTACCTGCTGATAGTTTGGCGGTACCTGTTGGTAGTTTGGCTGTGCCTGCTGATAATTTGGTGGTACCTGCTGATAATTCGGCTGTACCTGTTGATAATTCGGTGGCACCTGCTGATTATCAGGTTGCATATTTACAGGTTGTTCTACATTTACATTCTGTGTTACGGTCTGATTTTCCGCGAGAAATCCAGGACAATCACAAGCTCCGTTTACCAGTGGTTTCCCACAATACTTACAAAAATTACCCATTTTTGTTCCTCCATTTTTATGTACTTTTTATTTATAATTAAACACGATGCAGTTTACTTTTGAATCTACATCTATGTTCTTTTTACCATTAAATACTTCCAGCTTACCGTGGTGATCGTCAAAATCATAATTTGTCAGATACGCAACATTTTTTTCATCCACAAAACAAAAACTGCCTGCTTTTACATCATCTGCGACCTTTGTACTCTTACCATTATTATATAGATTCAGTGTTGCCTCATTCTGATCACTGTTGATATCTGTAAGATACAATATTCCATTATCTGAAAATTCAAATCCGTCTCCATAAAAGGAAGGATAAACATCAGTATCCACCAGTTCCCCATTTAGGTACAGTTCTGCAACATTTCCTGTTTCATCTGCATTTGCCATGTAGTAAACACCCTCTGCCGTTTCATTCATAAGACCACGGAGTGTATTATCAGTAAGTAGTGTCACTTCACCATTCCCATCATTACACGGATATGTATATAACCCTGTGTTTTCTTGATAATTCCCAGCTTCGTCATAAGTTTGAACCATCTTAGCAATATACAATTCTTCCGTTTTCGGATTCATACAAATATGTAATCCCCCAACCTGGCAATCCGATAGATTCATTCCTTTTACTACTTGATCATCCGTTCCTCTTAGATAGTGAAGCTTGGAACCGGACATAAAGCATCCAAGGATCCTGCTTTCCAATTCGTCTTGATTGACATCCAACAATTCCGAAAATTTCAGCTTTCGAATATTATCCAGATCTACATCACAATAATACATCATTGCCGTATCACTGTATATTCTTCCATACATAGTGTCTGTTATCGTTGCGACCACTGTAGATTCATCATCATTACGATAGATAATATACTTTTGCGTTGGTGTCCATGTCTGCTCTGCAAGACTCTGCCTCAAAGAATCTCTGGATAATTTTTCTTCATATTTGGCCAATGCATCATTATAAGAATCATCGGTTACAACTTCTTCTCTCGGCCCCCAAATACCTGAAACCATTCTTGTTGACTGATAATCTTTAATATTTGGTTCTGAAATTGCCGCATCCTGCGCTTCACAATCATCATCAATCAGTTCACTAAAGGAAATCGGTTTCCCTCCCTCTGAAGTGGCAACATAATATATCTCTACAGAATGATCCGCTTCTGTTACATAAGCATTCTCTGCTTCATCACAGATCATCTCACCCCTTTGCATGTCTTTTGAAACATATAAGGCTGTATCCTTCATATAGACAATATTTTTTAAATCCTTTGACATACCTATTATCTGAGTTGTACTGTCAATCTTTTCTTTTTCATGTTTTTTGGATTTCAAGCTGCAATAATATATCTTTTGTTCACTGCCATTTGATTCTGTCCACAATACAGTTTCATCATCTTTCGATACCTGAAACCAATTTATATCAGATGCTATTTTTTCTTCTTTATTATTTTTACCGTCTGCCTTTTGATAAAACAGGTCTGCCGAATTATCATTTGATAAAATATTCTTTACATACACAAGATATTTTCCATCTCCTGTACATTGTAATAAACTGGTTGCTCCATCATCCCAATTTAGTCCCCCATAATCAGTCACATCATCTGTGACTTCTTTGGGTTCATATTTAGATGGTTCTGCTAATAACATATTATTATTTTTTATATATACCAGATGATCACTTACATCCATGCTTCTAATAAAGTTCCGATAAACATATACTCCAGCACAGACAATCATTACGAGTAAGACAACAGCTATTAATTTTATATGACATTTTTTCTTTCCTGCATTAGGATTATTTATTGGTTCGGAGTTACTTATCGTTTTGGTAGTGTTTGTTGATTCAACCTCTACTTTGCTGCCACAATTTGTACAGAAAAGAGAATTCGGTTCTATTTGTTCGCCACAATTCTTACAAAACATTCTGTTCCCTCCACAGCCTGTTAAATTTAATAAAGCTTTAATAATTCTATCATTGTTTTTTCACATTTACAATTATCTATTGTCTAAATTTTTTCTATATTCCCTATTCACATTTCTATTGATGATATATATTTTCTTTATTTTATGAATATTCACATTTCTTTACATAAAAAATGCTTTATGCTATTATTTTGCATAGATATAGAATTTAAAGCAAAAAGATATATAAATATTTTCCATGAGGGGGATAAAAAATGAAGTGTCCACATTGTCAAACAATCAATTCTGAAAGTGCTGTCTTCTGTATTGGCTGCGGTCAAAAATTAGAACAGCCGATACCTGTTGCACCGGTAAAAATGAAATCTTATTTTTGTACCGAATGCGGGACTGCCTATGATGAAGGCTCAATTTTCTGTACATCATGCGGTCACAAACTAGTTGATTCGCCAGTATCAGAACCAACTCCGGCTCCTGTTCCTGCACCAGAACCGGCTCCGGTTCCTGTTCCTGCACCGGAACCGATCCCTACTCCTGTTCCGGAACCAATACCAACACCTCAACCAGTATTGGATTCTCAGCCGGTTTTAGATCCAATACAAAGTGTTGCTGAAAATCCCAAGAAAAAATTTCCAATTATTTTAATTATTATTCCGATTCTTGGTATTATCTGTGGCGTTGTATTTGCATTAGGTCTTAAGGGGATCATCCCTATCCATGGTCTTTCTCCTATAGAATCTGATACTGCTGTGGAAAGCGACACTACCGAAGAAACCGAAACTGCTGAATCCTCATCGATTAGTGATGAAGATCTGAAGGCGCTTCTCGTACCTTATGATGATATGGTAGAGCAGGGTAAATCTGAATTAATAGCTCTTGATTATGAGGCCGGACTTGGTCATTTGTCTGAAGCGCTTACCGGATATTCTGAAACTGCAAAAAAATATAATAAGGTAGAAGATATCTCTGCAAAAATGGAGAGTGCTTTTATTGCTTATGGCGATGGTACTTTAGCTCATATTACACTTTTGGAAAGTCAACCCGAATCAGCTCCTCTATATCAGCAGATCCGTTACGAACTTGATAATGCTCTCGCTCATTTAGATGAACTGACAGCACAGGGATTTGAAATCGATGGAACTGCAATTACCGAAAATTCAGATACATTGCTTTCACGCTACAGAGGCTATTTCATCAATGATTTCAATGAATTTACAGAACGCGAATCCTGGTCTCGTACAGAAGCCATTGATTTGATGAATGGTGCTCATGATGCTGGTTTATTCAGTGACGACGATCTGGATGATCCGGTAAGACTTCGCTATGTTTATGCTCTTGCCTGGTCCATTCAGAAGCAAAATGAAACAGACCTTGCCAGCGGTTCTATCACACCTGCAGATGCAGCACAGCGAATTCGAGATGTTTTAGCTGAGACAGACTATAATCCGATGCTTTTATTCATGTGTGCAGATTTTATGGATCAGGCTGGAGAAGATTCTTCCGCATATCATAATGCATATGACACAATTGTTACACATCTGCAGGAAACCCAGGGATTATCCCTTGGAACAGATGTTGATCTTGCACATTTCTGGTACTTTAACGACTTCGGTGAAACAAGTGTTGACGCCACCAATGGTGTTACTCCCGAAAACAGACAGTGGATCCGGGATACGATCAGTTCCATGTTGTAAGAAAGCCAGGGTATAGTTTAAACACAAATATGAAAAAAATTAATTCAAAATCAATCTTTCTTATACTAGGTACTATTTTACTCATTTTAGTCCTGCTAATCGTGTCTCAGGAAAGACGTTTTTCACCCTCAACCCCGGAAACGCAGGAACAGACCGAGGAAACCGAGACCGAATCCTTATTAGAAACCGAAACAGAAACAGAACCCGAAATTGTTTATCCTGCCCCGGATTATGATTTTACAACCGAAGAAGTTACAGTCGAAATTGACGGTCTTACAAAAGAATACACCCTGGCATGGGTTAGTGATCTTCATATGATTACTGATTCGGAAATCGGAGATGTTACTGATGAATTCATGGATACTGTAAAAGAAAGATATGATACATTATCTATTACAGAAGATGGGATTCACGGTGAGGAACTTTGGCCAGAAATTGTTAAGTATCTGAATTACAACAAATTTGATGGTATTATCTTCGGTGGTGATATGATGGATTACTGCAGTCATTCTAATATGGATGTTTTCTTAGAAGGTTTTAAACAAATTCGCGATCCCGTACTCTATATCCGTGCAGATCATGATTATGGCGCATGGTATGGCGGTGATGTTTTCACTGAACAAGATGCCAGAGAATTACATCAGAAAGTTGATGGAGATGATCTGAATGAGAAGTATTTGGATTTTGGAGAATTCATGGTAGTCGGTGTAAATGGTTCAACCAAAGATATGCCCGGTGATCAGTTGTCTACCATAGAAGATCGTTTTGATACGCACAAACCAATTATTACTGCAACTCACGTTCCTTATGCCTCTAAGGTTGATACCTCACTTGCCGAATTATCCATGCAGGTTCGTGCCAAACCTTATTATTGGGGCGAGGGGATCTATCTGCCCAATGAATTAACCAGTATATATCTCAATATGATCTACGATGAAAACACTACTGTTCAACAGGTCCTTGCCGGACATCTTCATGCAAAATGGGATGGTATGATTACAGAACAGGTTCCACAACATATTTTCTCTCCTGCTTTCCAGGGAGTAATTGGAATTATTCATGTTGTACCCTCTAAATAAAAAAGAGCTGAAAACGAATATAACATTTTTCGTTTTCAGCTTTTTTATTAAAATGAATGTAACTGTTCAGAACCCCTGATTGGGTTAAAGTAACTTTTGTGCAAAACAGAGAAACTAAAAATGTTGTTTTGCAATGCATTTCCTGTAATCTGTGGATAATCAAACCTCAGAAATCACGGAAATTG
>JAQUUX010000133.1 GCA_028693705.1 Lachnospiraceae bacterium
ATAAAAAAGGGGTTTACAGATTTATTCTTTGGGACTAGAATACAAGATATCTAATAAGAAAATGCGTTGAAGAGAAGAGTAGGATGAGAAATAAGTCAGAGAGAGATGCACCATGGTGAAAGCATCTTCTTAGGAGTCATTTGAAGACCATCTCGGAGTGACCTTTAATAGGGTTCGTTAGCTGCGTTAAAGCTGAATGAAGTGGTTTGAACAGATATATTCTGGTCAGACAATAAGGGTGGAACCGCGAGCGATCGTCCCTTGTATTGCAGTTTGCAGTACAAGGGACTTTTTTATTGCAAAGAAGACAGTGCTGAATGCTGTAGAAAAGAACTATAAGAAATGGAGAGAAAAATGAAAATTACATTAAAAGACGGAACCTGTAAAGAATATGACAAAGCAATGAGTGTATATGAAATTGCAAATGATATCAGTGAGGGTCTTGCCAGAGCCGCCTGCGCCGGAGAAGTAGATGGCAAGGTAGTGGATCTGAGAATTGTTCTGGAACAGGATTGTAACTTAAATATCCTCACAGCAAGAGATGCAGAAGGCTTAAGAACCATTCGTCATACTGCCTCCCATGTTTTGGCAGAAGCAGTAAAACGCTTATTCCCAAATGCCAAATGTGCTATTGGCCCGGCCATTGATGAAGGATTTTATTATGATTTTGATGCGGAGCCATTTTCCAGAGAAGATCTGGACAACCTGGAAGCAGAGATGAAGAAGATCATCAAGGAAGGTCATGAGCTGAAGAAATTCACAATGCCAAGAGATGAAGCCATTGCTTTTATGAAAGAAAAAAATGAGCCATACAAAGTAGAGCTGATCGAAGATCTGCCGGAAGGATCTGAAATTTCTTTCTATGATCAGGAAGGTTTTGTGGATCTGTGTGCAGGCCCTCATCTGATGAGAACCAAAGGAATCAAGGCATTTAAGTTAACATCTTCCTCTATGGCTTATTGGAGAGGCGATTCTGAAAAAGCAAGATTACAGAGAATCTATGGTACTGCTTTTAATACCAAGGATGAGTTAAATGAATATTTACAGAAATTAGAAGAAGCACGTTCCCGCGATCATAATAAGCTTGGTCGTGAAATGGAATTATTTACTACAGTTGATGTAATCGGACAGGGTCTTCCTTTATTATTACCAAAGGGAACCAAGATGGTTATGAAATTACAGCGCTGGATCGAAGATCTGGAAGATAAGGAATGGGGATACGTTCGTACCAAGACTCCGTTGATGGCAAAATCTGATCTGTATAAGATCTCCGGACATTGGGATCATTATCAGGATGGTATGTTTATTTTGGGAGATGAAGCAGTTGACAAGGAAGTATTTGCACTGCGTCCTATGACTTGTCCTTTCCAGTATTATGTATATAAAAATACACAGAAATCTTACAGAGATCTTCCATACAGAATGGGTGAAACATCTACTCTGTTCAGAAACGAAGATTCCGGTGAAATGCATGGTCTGACCCGTGTCAGACAGTTTACTATTTCGGAGGGTCACAATGTAATCCGTCCGGATCAGGCTGAGGAAGAACTGGAGAACTGTCTCCACCTGGCAATCCATGTGCTGACTACGCTGGGCTTACAGAATGATGTAACTTATCGTCTGTCTAAATGGGATGCTAATAATAAGAAGAAATATCTGGGGGATGAAGCTTATTGGGAGAACACCCAGGCAGCACTTCGCCGTATCCTGGTAGAAGAAGGACTTCCTTTCACAGAAGCAGATGGAGAAGCAGCATTCTACGGTCCTAAGATCGATATCCAGGCAAAGAATGTATATGGTAAGGAAGATACCATGATTACCATTCAGCTGGATTGTGCTATCGCTGAGAACTTTGATATGTACTATATTGACCAGAATGGCGATAAGATCCGCCCTTATATCATCCACAGAACTTCTCTGGGATGCTACGAGAGAACACTGGCATGGTTAATTGAAAAATATGCAGGAAAGTTCCCGACCTGGTTATGCCCGGAACCAGTTCGTATCCTTCCTATTTCTGAGAAGTATGCTGACTATGCAGAAAAGGTTCGCAAAGAACTGGCTGCAAACGGTGTAGACGTAACAATCGATACCAGATCTGAAAAGATCGGCTTTAAGATCAGAGAAGCCAGAATGGATCGCCTGCCTTATATGCTGGTAGTTGGTGAGAACGAAGAAAAGGATGGAACAGTTTCTGTCAGAAGTCGTTTTGCAGGAGATGAAGGTGTGAAAGCACTGGATAGCTTTATTGACCAGATTTGTAAGGAGATCCGGACGAAGGAGATCCGCAAAGAGGAGGAGCAATAAACTGTAGTTTAAAGGAATAAAGATTGATGTAAAGTGACGGTTCAGCCGTGTATCATATGCTCACAAGCCCGTTTTCACTACGGTAAACACGTAGCTGTACATAAGTTCGCACAAGACGCGAACTAAGTACAGACGTGTTTACAGTGCTTGTTTGCATATAATACACGGCTGAACCTCGTTTTACGGCAACGTTTAGTTCCTTTATGCTACAGTTGGCTCGGTCTGTAGCCGAGGCCAGACGGTCACATTATTCACTTGTCATGTCCATGTTTTGGTATATATGTATAAGTTAATCTCTATATACCAAAACCTTTCCATAATTCACTGGCATTATAACTATTATGTCAACTATTTTGGTATATAGAGAAGTTGGTTTTATATAATACCAAAATTTTCGTGATTTTTTGGTATATAGATATTTATGAAATGCAATATACCAAATTCAGTCTATATAATGTACCCCATATAGTAGACACGGAAAAATTAGAATAATATACAAGGTAGTGAAAATCGGGCACCCGGGTTGGTGCAAAACGAAAGAAAGTCCCACTATAGTACTTTGAGAGGTACTTGGAATGCGTCATCACTTAGCGCATGTAGTATATGCGCTTATGTGATGCTACGCAATTCCTGTAGCGAAAGCGTGCCTCGATAAGTACTATAGTGGGACTTTCTGTGCCTTTTGCAGTAACTTAAACTACAGTTTAATTTGCATAAAAATTGAATATTTGTCCATACTGTTTGTGGAACATCATCCATTGAAATGGACGAATATTTTATGTGGAAAAACAGGAGGTCAGATATGGCAGATTTAAGATGTAAGGTTGAAAACTGCAGCTATAATAAAGAGGAGTGCTGCTGTAAGGGTGATATTTGTGTAGGCGGTAAGCATGCAGATGAAGTGGATGAAACCTGTTGCGAAAGCTTTTATGAAAGAAAGGACAACTCCTTTACCAGTGCATTGGATCACGCAAGTCCTACCATCAGCATTGACTGTGAAGCTGTGAAATGCCTGTATAACAGCAATTACAAGTGCATCTCCGAACATGTGGATATCAGGGGCTGCGGTGCATGTGATTGCAGGGAAACTGCCTGTGCAACCTTTAAACAGAAATAAGGTGCAGGAAAACCGGTTTTAATAGAACTTTGTTTAGTTCTGTTAGAACCGGTTTTTAATTATTAAGTTTAATGATACCAAACTGGTTTACATAATGGCAAAATGAGGATACATAACTTCGGAAACCCCCAAAAATGACAAGCAAGACTATCCTTTGCTAGTGTAAAGTTTTTGTAGGAAAATTAAATAGACAAAAAAAGAAAGCTCCAATCTTGTGTTATGATTTTAACGACGAAGAAAAATCTAATACAAGAGAAGGAACTTTCTATGATTAAGAGTATACAACAGTTTCAAACAGAAGGGATAAAAAAGATAGATAAAGTTTTTGCAGATTATTCAGCAGATATGACAAAGGTAGCAGAAATGGTGCAGGGAGTGATGAAAGGTGTGGTTGACCTTGGTCTTTCCATGATTGCTGAAGAGTGGGAATTCTATGATGAACTGCTTTGGAAAAGAAAAGATCTCAGACCTGACTGGCATGTGATTAGACGTGATAAATGCAGCAAGATCACATCACTTGGAGAAGTGGTATATACCAAAACATATTTTTATAATACCAAAACAGGCGTTAGATGTTATCTGCTGGATCAGCTCATGGGAATGGAAGCACATGCCAGACTGACGGAAGATGCAGTAGCCAGGATTTTTTCAGAGGCTGTGGACTGCAGTTTCCCGTGGCAGTTCCTATCGAGAAAAAGCAGGTCAAGACCTTGTATATAGATGCAGATGAAGATCATGTTTCTTTGCAATATCTGGAGAAAAAGGGCGATGTCAAAGACAGCCGG
>JAQUUX010000003.1 GCA_028693705.1 Lachnospiraceae bacterium
TTTGCAGTTTCAGAGTAAGCCATTTTTCTCCACTGTTCTAACAATGCCATATTCTTTCACCTCAAATTGTAAAATTGAAACACAGTTAGTATATAACAAATTGTCCCAAAAGTAAATCATGTATAATTTTTTTCAAAATGTTCATACTAGTAACTGTCAATGGACCCCCTCCTTTGATGAAAATAATCCTCCCGCTGAAAGTCTGCTTCCAAGCAGGCTTTCTTTTTGGGTGAATATCTGTTCAGGGGATTTATTCCACTCCAAGTTCTTTTAATTCCCGTAATGCCTGTTCTCTGCTTTCAAACAAAATAGTATGAATACCTTCTTTTGCTGCGCCTTCTACATTTTCTTTTCTATCATCTAAGAACACACATTCCGAAGCATTTAGATGATATCGTTTTAATAAAAGCTGATATATTTCCGGTTGCGGTTTGATCATCTTATCCTGATAAGATAAGATTCCTCCGTCAGTATATTTCAGAAAAGCCAAAGCTCTCTTGGTTTCTCTGTGTGCTTTTTTTGAATAATTGGATAATACCAGTACCTGATATCCCTTCTTCTTCAATTCCTGCACCCAGGAAACAGCATATTCCTTTGGATTAATGATTTCGTCCATATTTGCAACTGCCTTGCGAATCACAGCTTCGATCTCCGGATCACTGTCAATGAAACCCTGCAGCACTTCCTCTTCTGTCCAGATTCCTCTGTCATACTCGTCCCATACCGGATTCATCACGGTTGCCTTTACCAGCCGTTCAAAAATTTCTTCATCTCCTGCGGCCTGACGAAAATAGGGTTCCCAGTCAAATCCCGCCAATACATTTCCAATATCAAAAATAACTGTTTTGATCATAATATTCCTCACTTTTTCCCTGTATTCTGGTCTATAATTGCTAAAAGCTCATCTGCTGCTACAGACTTTATCTTCTTTTCATCTGTTACCACACAAATCTGTCTTTTTGGGATCATTTTATTAAAACGCAGTGCAAACAATCTTCCCGACTCCATATCCGCCTTTGCAAAATCCTTAACAATCATACCAATTCCCAGACTCCTCAGTGCAAACTGTACGATCATATCGGAAGTTGCCAGTTCGAATTCCGGATGAAGTTCCACATGATTTTCCCGTAAAAAGGTATCCATATAGGTTCTGGTACTGGTTCCCTTCTCCAGTGAAATCAATGGCAGTTTCTCCAGTTCCTGGAAATCCAGTGTTTTATTTTTATACGGGATAAAGCGTCTGCCCGCCACAAAAATATCTTCAATTTCCCGCACAGTCCTGATCCTAAGTCCCTCTCTGTTTTCAAAAGGAGTGGATACCACACCAAAATCTATCATACCGTCTCTGAGATTTTGTAATGTTTCCGGTGTGGGTGCATTGGTTACTGTCACTTTTATTCCCGGATGGCTCTCATGGAAAATTTCCAGGAATGGCAGAAGATAAAATTGTAATGTCATATCACTGGCACCAATTCTGATCTCTCCTGCATCGAGATGCCGCATTTCGTATAGCTTGCGTTCTCCCATTTCCATCTGTTCGTACCCTTTAGATACATAAGCATATAAAACAGCACCTTCTTCTGTGAGAGTAACACCCTTAGAAGTTCGCACGAAAAGCTTTGTTTCTACTGCCTGTTCCAGTTGCTTTAAAGACTGACTTACCGCCGGTTGAGAAATAGATAATTTTTCAGCCGCCAGCGTAAGGCTCTTACACCTGGCAACAGTTACAAAAACCTTATAATATTCCAGATAGTTTACCATTTTGCTCCTATTTACCAAAGAGACAAAAGACTGTCACATAACTGCGGCAGTCCTTTATCTCTTTGTCTGATATGATCTCATGCTATGGAATAATCATAACATGTTCCATTTATATTCGCTTTCTATTTCTTTAATGGACTTTCTCTGTAAATAATATCGCTTCTGCCAGGTCCGTTACTTACCATAGTAATTGGATAACCAATCTGTTCTTCTACGAATTCTACATATTTCCTGCAATTTTCCGGCAAATCTTCGTATTTCTTAATGCCACGAATTTCGCAGTTCCAGCCCGGAAGCTTCTTTATAACCGGCTTTGCTTTTTCCAGCTTATAAGTAACCGGGAAATCAGTTGTTACTTCCCCATCAATATCATAGCCAACACATACCGGAATCTCTTCCAGATAGCCTAATACATCCAATACGGTAAAGGCAACATCTGTAGTTCCCTGTAATCTGCAGCCATATTTGGAAGCTACGCAATCGAACCATCCCATTCTGCGAGGACGTCCGGTAGTTGCGCCAAATTCGCCGCCATCGCCGCCACGTCTTCTGAGTTCATCTGCTTCCTCGCCAAAAATCTCGGAAACAAAAGCACCGGCGCCTACTGCTGAAGAATAAGCCTTGCAGACAGTCACAATTTCTTTGATCTCGTAAGGCGGAATACCGGCTCCAATGGCACCATATGCAGCCAGTGTAGAAGAAGATGTAACCATAGGGTAAATACCATGATCAGGATCTTTTAAGGTACCCAGCTGGCCTTCTAAGAGAATGGTCTTGCCTTCCTTGATTGCTCTGTCCAGATATGCAGATACATCACATACGAATGGTGCGATCTGTTCTTTATATTCATGTAAGGTAGCCAGCAATTCTGCAGGCTGTAAACATGGTTTATGATAGAGATGTTCGAACAGCACGTTTTTCTCTACGCAGATTCGCTCAACCTTTTCCTCTAACAGCGCTTCATCAAATAATTCGCTGACCTGGAAACCGATCTTTGCATATTTATCGGAGTAAAATGGTGCAATACCGGATTTGGTAGAACCAAAGGACTTACCACCCAGACGTTCTTCCTCATACTGGTCTAACAGGATGTGATATGGCATAACCATCTGAGCTCTGTCAGATACCAGGATCTTGGGCATTGGTACGTCTCTGTCAGTAATAGATTTGATTTCCTTCATTAAAACAGGAATATTCAATGCAACACCATTTCCAATAATACTGGTGGTATGACCATAGAATACACCTGATGGTAATGTATGAAGTGCAAATTTACCATATTCATTCACGATTGTATGACCTGCATTGGCACCACCCTGGAAACGGATGATAATGTCAGCCTTTTCGGCCAGCATATCTGTAATCTTGCCCTTGCCTTCGTCTCCCCAGTTCGCTCCAACTACTGCTTTTACCATGTTTATTCCTCCGTTAATTTTTCGTTGTTTGTCTCAATGACAGGTTCATTATAACCGAAGCTTCGGCATAAGTAAAATCAATATTTGTTATATTGTATATAAGTTTTGCTTATGTGTTCCATATTAAACTTCAGTTTAGGTTACTGCAAAAGGCACAGAAAGTCCCACTATAGTACTTATCGAGGCACGCTTTCGCTACAGGAATTGCGTAGCATCACATAAGCGCATATACTACATGCGCTAAGTGATGACGCATTCCAAGTACCTCTCAAAGTACTATAGTGGGACTTTCTTTCGTTTTGCACCAACCCGGGTGCCCAGTCTGTAGCCGAGGCCAGACTATTGCAACTGTTCATTTGCTGTAACTGGGGTCTTTGCGTCACCGGGCACTATAAACTGTAGTTTAAAGGAATAAAGATTGATGTAAAGTGACGGTTCAGCCGTGTATCATATGCTCACAAGCCCGTTCTCACTACGGTAAACACGTAGCTGTACGTAGGTTCGCACAAGACGCGAACCAAGTACAGACGTGTTTACAGTGCTTGTTCGCATACGATACACGGCTGAACCTCGTTTTACGGCAATCTGTATTTCCTTCAATCTGCAGTTTATAGTGCCCAGGGACGCAAAGACCCCAGTTACGGCAAATGAATAGTTGCAATAGTTTAGCCTTGGCTACAGACTGGACCAACTGCAGATTGGCAACTTGAAAAGAATAACGAATGTAACGAACAGGCAGTAGTGCGGGTGTGTATTCTTCCATTGCCTGTGAGCATGTATTAAAGCCACTTAATCATTCCAGACATTACCACAGCTATTCCGGGCAAGGACGCCCGGAAAGGAACCGCAGAGCCAGGATGGCGATTGGTTCCGTTAGCGTAAGCTGCTGCAATCTAAATGGAATGATTTAGTGGCTTTTATACGTGCGAGCGGCAATGGAAGGATACACACCCGCACCATTGCCGTCTCGTTATAATTATTATTATTTAAGTTGATAAACTGCAGTTTACTGTGCATCTCCCGCTTTGGAATCATACTCAATCGAAGTAACCGCATCATTTGTCACGATGAATTTCAGGTCCATATCCCCTTTGGTTAAAACCACCATGCCGCTTTCCACTTCATAGTCGGAACCGTAAGCAGCCTCAATATCTGCCAGAGTATCGCCAATAGCAATTCCCTCCGATGTCTCTACCATATCATTTTTCAGAATGATGGCAGCAATTTTATCATTTTCTCCATCCGGATAAGTATCAATTTCAAAGTTATCATAGGTATACACCTTATCCAGACCTTCAAATGCACAGCTTGGTGCTTCATAATAGCTGACCGGTTCGCCAAGGCTTTCCAAAACCGGTGCCATGTCCATATCCGGTGCCATAATTGTATCTTCTGTTATCAAAACATAGCCATCTACAGCTGCTTCCGGTGTTGCCTCTGCGCTGTTTTTCTGCTCTGGCTCTGTTGCCTGACTTTCTGTTTGTGCGGTCTGGTCGTCCTTAGAAATCACTGCTGTATCATCAGAGCCGCAGCCCATACAGATACCTGCTGTTAAAATAACTGCTGTAATAATGTAAACGATCTTCTTTTTCATTTTTCTTCTCCTTTTTTCTGTCTCTCGATATCCTGCTCATAAGCCTTGATTTTCGGCTCCCAAGCTGTCTGTAATACACTTTCCCCTCTTCTGTCCGGGATTTCAAATTCCTGCTGCAATATCTTTCCAAAATAATCTGACAGCTTATCCGCTCCTGACAAATTCAAATGCAGACCTGCATCATAGGTATCCGTGGTAAAGTCCAGACCTATTTCTTCTGTCAAATCAAGGAAATTATAATAGGGCAAGTCGTTTGTCTGCGCATACTGATCCATCTGTTCTTCCCATTCATCATACCAATATGGATAAAGACTGGGCGCTTTTACCAAAATCAGCTGTACTCCGTGTGATCTGCAAAGATCTCTCATTTTATCCAGATAAGCATAGGCCGTACTTCCAAACTGATAATCTGCCAGTATCTTTCCCTCCGGCACATTTTCTGCCGGTTTTACGTCCACCCGCAGATAGTATCCGTTATGGGATACTTTATCCTTTGTCCAGAAATATTCCAGATCCTCTGTCGAAAGTTCCTGCCATCTGGAATGATATCGCAAAATAGGAAATGCATAATCCAGAAATTTTTCATCCGGCATCATGGATGCTCTGATGGAATTAATCTTACTGGCAGACCATCGCATACCGTCCAATGTCATACGGTTAAAAGCTTCCTTTTGCGGTTCATTATATTTCATGGACAATACATTAAATACAATAGCCTTGGGCGTCTCATACTTTAATGTCTCCTCCATCAGATAATATGACTGCCAGATCAGTTGCTGAGCGCTGCCTCTGATGTAACTGTTGATTCCATAGTGTTCCCACAGATATACCGGATCCATGTTTTCATACAATTCGCAGTCTCCTACGAAAACTACATCATGATTTTTTTCTTCCTCATAATATTCTGCGATCATGGCGCCTTCTACAATATCCGTCATATATTTTGGCATGAAAAGCCGTTGTAGCAGAAACAGGGTTCCCAGTACAAATATTGTTGCTAAAAGTACACGCATCGCTTTTTTCTTATTTATATTCACATGCTTTTTATCTTCCATACATGTCCTCACGCTTCATACAGGCTCTTCTTTTCATCAAAACTGATTATAAATAAACTGACTGGCATCAAATCCCACACCATATGCACCCAGTATCAGTACTATCAAAAACAGCCCATACCATAAGCCAAACCTGATAATACCCGGCATATCTGCAATCTTCATTCTGACAGAACCACTTCTTTGTACCATGCTCACGGTAAATACCAGAAGAAGGCCGAGTATCAGCACCAGATAGTCCCATCCATTTAGTCCAAGTTCCAAAAAAGAAGCTCCGGAAAGATTATTCCAATTCCAGTTGGTAAACATGGTACCAAACATACGAAAGGTCAGTGGTACGTCACGATAACAGTCAAATAATCTAAGGCAGCTCATCAGCAATACTGTCCTGGTTACCTGAAATACCTTCCACCCAAAGTTCCCCTGCAAATGAATGCCTTTGCCCTCCATCTTCTGATAGAACAAACGATATAAGGGTTCAAATTCCTGGCTGATCAAAATCACCACGCAGTTGCCCAGTCCCCAGACGATAAAGTTCCAGCTTGCACCATGCCAGATGCCTGTTGTAAACCACACCACGATACAGGACAAATATACGCTGACTCTTTTACCAATCTGCTCTCCCAGATGTTTTCTGGACCATTTGCCCAGTTTCAACATAGGGCCGCAAACGGAGATGGGATAAAATATGTAATCCGTAAACCATGATCCCATGGTAATATGCCACCGGTTCCAATATTCTTTAATACATTTAGAAAAGAAGGGACGTTTAAAGTTCTCTGTTACCCTGATTCCCATGACTTCCGCCACGCCAATGGTAATATCAATACCACCGGTAAAATCACAGTACAATTCAAATGCATAGAACAGCATTCCTACAAAAACAAAAGTGCCCCGGTATTGATCCGGATTGTGGATGATGGTATTTACACCAATAACAATTCGATCTGCAATTACCAGCTTCTTAAAATATCCCCACAGAATACGTTCCAGACCAAACGACACATTCTGCCAGTTCAGCGTATGCTCCTCAAACAGACTGACCGACAGATCATCAAATCGGCTGATCGGTCCCTGTACCAGCTGCGGAAAAAAGGACACGAATAATGCCAGCTTAGCAAGATTTCTCTCTGCCGGATACTTTCCGCGATATACATCAATCAGATATCCCAGCGTCTGGAATGTATAAAAGGAAATCCCCATCGGCAGCAATAGATTCAGATAATCCAGCTGCCTTGTGCTGCCCGTGAATGTAAGAATCCCATTCAGATTGGCAATTGCAAAGTTGGTATACTTCAATACTGCCAGGATACCCAGATTCAGAAAAAGAATCAGAAGAAGGCAGTGCCATCTTTTCTTCTTTTGCACTGCCTTAAAGGCTTTTCTTTCGTCCTTATTCATTTCACTTTTATGGAGCAACAAATAGGCTTTCTGATCTGTATAGGTTTTCTCCATGGCACAAGCTGCAAAATATGCTGATACGGTAGTGACCAGAATAAAGACCAGGTAACTCCAATCTGCCATAGCATAGAAAAGATAACTTGCTCCCAGCAAAAGTATCCACTGGAATTTCTTTGGAACAACATAATATAATAAAAACAGGATTCCTATAAATGCCAGGAATTCATAAGATGTAAAAAGCATACTTTAGTCCTCGTCTTCAAGACGCTCAATCAAAGCAAACAGGCTCTCCGCCGAGTTGAAATTCTCCGGTGTGATATCCTCTGCTGAAATCGTAACATCAAACTGGTCATTGATCTCTGAGATTAGAGTTACAATATCAAAGGAATCCAGGATTTTATCATCGACCAGTGTATCACATAATTCAAAGTCCACATCGGGATGTAAATCTTTCAAAATCTCCAGTAAAGTATCCATGTTAATATTCTCCTTTAGATCATTTTGATTTTTCTTGATAGTTCTTTTTTAAATTCACACGGTCAATTTTTCCATTGGGCGTCAGGGGCATTTGTTCCAAAGCCTCTGTTACATTAGGTAGCATATACCGTGGCAATTTTTCTTTCAACTGCAAGGTTACTTCTTTTGCAGTCAGTCCACCTACATAATATAATACAATTTTACTCTTTTCACCATCATAAATGCAGGCTGCAGAATTAATTCCCTCCAGCGCATTCACATTGGCTTCTATTTCACCCAGTTCGATCCGGTGTCCCATGTGTTTGATCTGATAGTCTTTTCTGGACACAAAGACCAGTTCTCCATAGGAATTATATTTTCCAATATCTCCGGTACGATATATAATCTCTGGATAAGCTGTATTCAAAGGATTTTGTACAAAACATTCCTTGGTTTTCTCCGGATTGTTATAATAGCCTAACGTCACCGACGTTCCCCTGATGCAGATTTCTCCCGGTTCCCCATTCTTTGCCCGTTCATCCTTTTCATCCAATAAAAGAATTTCCGTATTCTTAAAAGGACGTCCCACCGGAATCACATCACCCAGCGCAAAATCCCTGTTTACATGATAATAACAGCACATTCCCGTACCCTCTGTGGGTCCGTAGAGATTAGTAAACTTTGCTTCCGGCAATACCTTTCTCCAAATAGCGAACTGCTTAATGGGAAATACTTCACTTCCAAAAGCAATAGTTCTCAGATATAACGGCTGTACCTTATCGAAGGCACCGAAGGCTGAGATCATGGTCAAAGCTGATACTACCCAGCAAACTGTATTTACTTTATGCTCATTCAGATACTCTACCAACTTAATCGGGAACATGAAAAGGCTCTTTGGTACAATATAAGTAGTCGCACCAAATTTGATGGTGGGATATACCTCTTTCAAACAAGCATCAAAATACAATGGTGTCTGGTTTACAAACACTGTCTGCTCATTAAATTCCAATGTTTCGGATAATTGCTCGATATAGTCTAGCACAGATCGATGACAGGCTGCAACACCCTTTGGGACTCCTGTAGAACCGGAAGTAAAAACAATATAAATGGGATCCGTGTCAATTGACAGATCATGGATTTCCTGTAATGCTTCTGCATCCGCCGGTGTTTTGCTTATCGTATCATATTTATAAACCGGTACCTGATAAGAAAATGCGGCTGCCTGCTTTGCAGTCTCTTCATCACATATCATAGCCCTCGGTTTACAATTCTCCAATATCAGATCTATTCTGGTGGCAGGCATCTCTTCATCTATTGGTACATAAAAGCAGCCTGCTTTTATAACGCCAAAGAATGCGGCTATCGTCTTAGGGCTCTTTCTCATAAATACGATAATTGGTTCCTTGTAAAGTCCTTTTTCGTGAAAAAAAGTTCCGATTGCTCTGCAATCCCTATAGGTGTCTGCAAAAGTAAGCGCACAATCTTCCCCGGCAAACGCTATCTTATCCGGTACTCTTTTTACCGTTTCTTCAAGATAATCCAATACATGATTTTGCATGTTAATCTCCATTCTTTACCACAGTATGAATTTCTCAGACTGCTATTGCGTGATCAGTTCACGATATTCAGGTTTTAGCACACCGCAAGCCTCTACACTGCATTTTGCCAGTATTTCCATAGCATCTAAGAATCCGGCACCGATCGTTTGGTCTCTCTTTGCCATAGATAATTCCGTACATCCTAATACAATAACCTCTGCCCCCTGCTGTTGCAGATTATCTGCTGCCCCGGCAAACAATTCCATATCTACCGGTTTTCCTGCCTTTACATTTTTATAAATGATATCCATCACCATCTGCTGGTGAACTTCATCCGGTATCACTGTATGTATCCCCAGCTGTTCTAATTCCTTCTGAAATAGTGCACTTTCAATGGTTCCGTCCGTTGCCATGATACCTGCACATGAAATCTTCCTTTGCTGAAGATACTTCCCTGTTTCCTTAACAATGTGGATAATTGGCAAACCTATTCTCTGTTCTAATTTATCATGAAAATAATGTGCTGTAATACATGGAATAGCAAGTAACTCTGCTCCGAGTCCTTTTAATTCTTTTCCTATCTCAATGATAGGGTCCGAAGGATCTTCCTTGCTCTTCCCCAGAATAAACTGTGTTCGATCCGGTATGGCAGGACAGCTGTGAATCAACATTTCAATATGCTGCTGATCCGTTTCTGCCTCTGTCATCTGAGTGACCAGCTGCATAAAATATGCGGTAGCCATGGGACCAAGTCCCCCAACGACACCTAATTTTTTCATTCAGCTGCCTCCTCAGGTTTCGTGCCTGTAATCTCCGGATACTGGGTCTTATCATAATTATGCGATCCAAAATGCTGTCCCGAATAAGTCATCAATTCTTCATCAGTCCATAGAAAAATATCAGGATGATCAGAAACACGCGGAGTTGTATCAAAATGAAGCCATCCGGTTCCCACATCCACCAGATTCCAGAAATGATCATGAGATCTTGGTATTTTCATGATATCCATATTGGTAATCCCCGCCCTGGTCAATAATTCCTTGGAAGTCATGGCATATACATAGCAATCTCCGGTATGATTTTTCAATCCTTCATAGGCTCCCTGCAACCAGTTATCTTTTTGTGAACTGTCCTTATATCCAATATTTCCCTTGATCCATTTAAAGATCGCATGGGCTTTTTCATAATCTGACATATCTGCCGTTGTAATCTTCGCCAACACCTCATCCGCCATCGCATCAATCTCTGTCAGATCGTATTCCTGTAGTCTCACGTCCACATAGGCATCCTGTGATACCATATTACCCGCGCGGTCTGTAGCGGTATAGGTAATGAGATATTTTCCTACCGTATCCGGTTTTACTGACCCCTGATCCACCTTAAACTCTATATCGGTGTCGCAATTATCCGTAACAGACACACCGCTTTTATAAGAAATCGTTCCGCCTGTAAACGCTACAATATCCTTTACACCTGTAAGTTTCGGTGGTTCGGTATCAACCGCAAGAGTAAGCTTTGCTGATCTCACACAGCTGTTTCCGGACGGATCCGACAATTTAATTTGTACCGTCTGCTCCCCGGTTTTGGAGTAATCCGGTTCTGCCTCAAAAGAAGCTGTTACCGGAAATAAATCCTCTGTAGACACTACAAAATCAGAAGCCTGTAATACGCTTGTTGTAAATGCTTCCAAATCCTGCACTTCACCGACTGGCGGTGTGGTATCCACAACATGAAGATTGGTCACGTAGGTAGTTCCGTCCACCTGTATTTCCACCGGATAATCTGCCACCTCTGACAAGGGAATTGTTGCAACATCTGTTACAAATGATGCATTTGTCCCCTTTTCCAACAGGAAATCAGATAAATCCGGTAATTCTCCTCCAGCCTCTGTATCCAAATCTGTAACCGTTTGAGGAATGGTCAGAGTTGCCTCATAAGTTGTGGTATTCCCGCCTGCATCCGTCAGTAAAAGTGAAACCGGATAAATACCATAGGCGGACACATCCGGTGTTTCTGTAAAAGCAACTGTGGTTCTGGTTACATCTTGAACGGATGCAAAGAACTGCTCAGGACTAATGGATTCTCCCAGTGAAATAACCACATCCTGTACTTCACCCGTAGGGGGTACCGTGTCCTGTATCGTTAATTTTGTAAAAAAAGGTATCATGCCGGCCTGCAGTTTAATCCGATATTCGCTCGGTACTGTTACATCCACCGGATTATTATCCGGTGCAAATTCCACCTGCAGACTTTGATCCTTCATAAAATCAGAAGCCACGATTTCCGTACCGGTTTCTGTTACTGCCTGATGATAATAGGCGTTGTCATAACTATAGAATAAATAGCCTCCACCGCCTAATAACGCTATGCACAATAAAAAAATGACAGCTTTAAGAAACCAATGACCGGATCTTGCAGTTTTCTTTTCCGGCTGTCTGCCGTGTTTTTTGACTTTCTGATGTTCCAGGTGACCTTTCTCATTAGTCCGTTCTTTGGGACGTTCTTTAATCCGGTCAAGTTCATTAAAATATTCCAGATCGGTTTCCTGATCATCCAGATATTCCAGATCATCCTCCGGCTCATCTTCCAAATCCAGAATATCTTCTTCGAAGTCCTGCTCCTCATATGCTCTTTTTTTTCTCATATTCTGCATTCGGCTCATATAACACATCAAACGGCTTTACACCTGTCCTGTCTGACAGGATGTAAAACCGTCTCCTTTTTACACTTTTAAAGTATAGTTACATTAATATAATTTGTTATTGCATATATTATTACTTTTATACATTTATTTCTGCTTTTACACCCAATATATCCTTGTTTGCAGCAAGCAGTGGATTGATCACTTTCTGTAAGAAGCTGTCTACCTGCTCTTTGGAACGGCCAACATATTTTGCCGGGTCCATGGATGCCTGTAATTCTTCTAAGGATAAGTTAAAGGCCGGGTCTGCAGCGATTAATTCCAGCAGGTTATTATCCTTGCCTTCTTCCTTCACTGCTTTTCCTGCTACCATGGAAAGCTCACGGATCTTCTCATGAAGTTCCTGACGATTTCCACCATTCTTTACCGCATCCATCATGATATTCTCCGTTGCCATAAATGGCAGTTCAGATAACATATGCTTTTCAATGACCTTAGGATATACAACCAGACCATCTACTACATTCAGACACAAATCCAGTACACCATCTGTTGCCAGGAAGCCTTCCGGAATAGAAAGTCTCTTGTTTGCAGAATCATCCAGGGTTCTCTCAAACCACTGGGTAGCTGATGTAATAGCCGGATTTAAAGCATCTACCATAGTATATCTGGATAAAGAAGCAATTCTCTCACTTCTCATCGGATTTCTCTTATAAGCCATTGCTGAGGAACCAATCTGACTCTTCTCAAATGGTTCTTCTACTTCCTTTAAATGCTGTAACAAGCGGATATCATTGGACATCTTATGTGCACTGGCTGCAATGCCTGCCAATACATTTGCCACTCTGGTATCTACTTTGCGGGAATAGGTCTGTCCGGAAACCGGATAGCACTCTTTAAATCCCATCTTGGCGGCGATCATTGGATCAATTTTATCAATGGTCTCCTGGTCACCGTTAAATAATTCCAAAAAAGATGCCTGTGTACCTGTGGTTCCTTTAGAACCCAGTAATTTCATGGTATCCAGCACATGATCCAGATCTTCCAGATCCAGGCAGAATTCCTGCATCCAAAGGGTAGCTCTTTTACCTACTGTAGTAGGCTGTGCCGGCTGGAAATGGGTAAATGCCAGGGTTGGCTGTGCTTTATACTTTTCTGCAAAATGAGCCAGCTCTGCGATAACGTTAATCAGCTTTTTACGAACCAGCTTCAAAGCTTCTGTCATAATGATAATATCGGTATTATCTCCCACATAACAGCTGGTTGCACCCAGATGAATGATACCTGCTGCTTTTGGACATTGCTTGCCATAGGCATAAACATGGCTCATAACGTCATGGCGTACTTCTTTTTCACGTGCTCTTGCCACATCATAATTGATGTCATCTGCATGGGCTTTTAATTCATCGATCTGCTCTTTTGTAATAACCGGCTTTCCATTCTGGGAAAGTCCCAGTTCCATTTCTGTTTCTGCCAGGGCGATCCATAATTTTCTCCAGGTACGGAATTTCATGTCCTGTGAAAAAATGAACTGCATTTCCCTGCTTGCATATCTTTCTGAAAGCGGACTGCTATAACGATCTGTTTCCATAAGTAATCTCCATTTTCCTAATATCTGTATGAATGAGGTATCACACAATTAACAATGCTTTGCATAGCTGTTTATGCGTCAAAGTCTCCACGGATGTCTTCTTTTGGTATATCCGTAGGATATTTCCCGCTAAAGCATCCCTTACAAATACCAATACCGCCAACCATCTCATCCAAACGCTCTTCTCTTAAATATCCCAGTGAATCAGCTCCAATGACCTTTGCGATTTCATCTACAGTCCGGTTATAGGCAATGAGCTGTTCTCTTGCCGGAATATCCGTTCCGTAATAGCATGGCCATAAAAATGGCGGTGCACTGACTCTCATATGTACTTCCTTGGCACCGGCATCTCTTAACATATGAACGATGCGGTCTGAAGTTGTACCACGGACAATGGAATCATCGATCATAATGATACGTTGGCCCTCCACTGCCTCACGGATTGCATTTAATTTAACTCTTACGCTGCTTTCTCTTGTCTTTTGTTTTGGCTTGATAAAGGTTCTGCCTACATAGGAATTCTTTACGAAAGCAGTTCCATAAGGAATACCCGACTGTAAAGAATAGCCAAGTGCTGCAGTATTACCGGATTCCGGTACGCCCACTACCAGGTCTGCCTCCACAGGAGAATCTATAGCAAGATACTGCCCTGCTTTCATTCTGGCATTATAAACACCCACACCGTCTATATAGCTGTCCGGTCTGGCAAAGTAAATATATTCAAAGATACATCTGGCATGCTCTTCCTTCGGTATACAAAGGCTGGTGTCAGATTCAATCCCTTTTTCCGGTGAAATAGTTACCACTTCACCCGGTAATACATCCCTTACAAAGGTTGCTCCTATTGTATCCAGTGCACAGGTTTCAGATGCAAGCACATAAGCATTGTCTCTCTTACCGATACACAAAGGTCTGAATCCAAAAGGATCTCTTGCACCGATTAATTTTCTGGGAGACATAACAACCAGTGAGTAAGAACCCTTTAATTTCTTCATGGCTCTTCCTACTGCTTCTTCTGCACTCTTGGAATTTAATCTTTCTCTGGCAATCAGATAAGCAATAACCTCGGAATCAATAGTCGTCTGGAAAATCGCACCGGTATAGGCAAGCTCTCTTTTAATCTCCGGTGCATTTACCAGATTTCCATTATGAGCTACGCCTAAAGTACCTTTTACATAGTTGATAACCAGTGGCTGTGCATTTTCTCTGGTAGAAGAACCTGCTGTAGAATAACGTACATGTCCTACGCCAATATCACCCTTTAAGGTCTCCAGTGTCTCTGGAGTAAAGGCCTCGTTTAACAGACCCATTTCCTTGGCACTTAAAACTTTTCCCTTAGGGCCATTGGTATCGCTGACTGCAATACCGCAGCTCTCCTGTCCTCTATGCTGCAAAGCATACAGTCCGTAATATATTGTGGAGGAAACATCCCCGCCATCAAAATCATACATGGCAAAGACTCCGCATTCCTCCTTTGGTTTATCATCATTTTCCTGAATATAGATATCGCCCAAATTGGTTACTCCTTCTTAGTCTAATCCAAGACGCTTAAATACTTCGTTGTAAGCCTCTTCTACATTACCAAGGTCTCTTCTGAAACGATCCTTGTCCAGTTTTTCGTTGGTATGTACATCCCACAGTCTGCAGGTATCCGGTGAAGTCTCATCAGCCAGGATGATCTGTCCATGGTAACGTCCAAACTCAATCTTGAAATCAATTAATTTGATATCAGCTTTTAAGAAATATTCTTTCAATACATCATTTACCTTGAAAGCATATTTTTTAATGGTCTCAATTTCTTCCCAGGTGGCCAGATTTAATGCCCTTGCAAAATAAGCATTGATTAACGGATCACCCAGTTCGTCGTTTTTATATGAAAATTCAATGGTAGGCTCGGTAAATTCTGTTCCTTCCGGAACACCAAGTCTCTTGGAAAAGCTGCCTGCAGCTACATTACGAATAATAACCTCAAGTGGTACGATCTGTACACACTTAACAGCGGTTTCACGATCGCTTAACTGTTCGATAAAATGTGTTGGAACGCCTTCCTTTTCCAGAATCTGGAAAACTTTGTTGGTCATCTTGTTATTGATCACACCTTTACCAACGATAGTACCTTTTTTTACTCCATTAAATGCTGTTGCATCATCCTTGTAGTCAACGACTAATACATCCGGATCGTCTGTTTTAAATACTTTCTTTGCCTTGCCTTCGTAAAGCTGCTCCAATTTTTCCATTGTAAATCACCTTGAACCTTTCCTGTTTTGTTTTCTTAGCCACAAAAAATGGCACGCAGTACCTATTTTCAAGCATACCTACGCGCCAATTATATCGCACACATATTCTAATTTCAACCTACAAATTTCCCAATAAATGCCTTCACTCTTTCATTAGGTGCTGTGAATATTTCTTCAGGAGTGCCCTGCTGCTGTATCACGCCATCCTCCATGAAAATAATACGGTCAGAAACTTCTCTGGCAAACTGCATCTCATGAGTAACGATAATCATAGTCATATGTTCCTTTGCCAGTTCCTTAATAACCTTCAATACCTCTCCGGTAAGCTCCGGATCCAGTGCTGAAGTGGGCTCATCAAAGAATAAAATCTCCGGTTGCAGTGCCAGCGCCCTTGCAATAGAAACTCTCTGCTGCTGCCCGCCTGATAGCTGATATGGATAAGCATCCTTTTTGTCAGTTAAGCCTAACTGTGCCAGTAATTTCTCAGCTCTCTCCATCGCTTCTTTTTTGGAAATCTTATCTACACTCATAGGTGCATCAATAATATTTTTCAGCACACTATAATGAGGGAACAGATTGAAATTCTGGAACACCAATCCAAAATATTTACGGATTCTTTTCAGGTCATTCTTTGGCGCATAGGTACAGCCGCCCTTTTCATTTTCCCAGGCAGCTTTTTCTCCATGATAAATAAGCTCGCCGCCATCCATGTTTTCCAACATAGTCGCGCAACGAAGCAACGTGGACTTTCCTGAGCCGGAAGGGCCAATGATAGAGATAACCTCTCCCTGTTCTACAGAAAGAGAAATATCTTTGATAACGCCAAGTCCGTCAAATTCTTTTTTCAGATGATTGATTTCCAATAATTTCATATTGATATCCGTTCTTTAATTTTATCTATAATAGGAAAGTTTCTTCTCCAAAGCTTCCATGCCTGCTGCAACTGCCAGATTGAAAATATAGTAGAACAGACCAGCCACCATAAGGGGCATAATCGTAGTCTGTGCTGCCGCAATCTGCTTTGCCAGTGTAAACATTTCTGCTACAGAAATAGCAAATGCCAAAGAGGTGTCCTTTACCAGTGTAATTGTCTCGTTGGTAACTGCCGGTAAAATATGCTTGATCACCTGAGGCATCACGATCTTAAAGAAGGTCTGGAATCTATTATACCCCAATACCTTTGCAGCTTCATACTGTCCCACAGCAACGGCTTCAATACCGCCACGATATATCTCAGCAAAATAAGCTGCATAATTAATAGAAAAGGCCATGATCACTGCGATGAAACGGTAGGATGATGCAATCTTCACGCCAAACACATAATAGGGTGCAAAATATACCACAATCATCTGCAGCATCAGAGGGGTTCCTCTCATAACCGATATATAGAACTTAGTCAATATCCGAAGTAATCCATTTTTGGACATACGTCCAAAGGATACCACCAGTCCTAATGGCAGGGAGAACAGCAGCGTCAGGACAAATACTTCTGTCGTGATCACCATTCCCTGTAATAGCTGCATTACCATTGTTAACAGGTTCATAGCCTTTTCCTTTCCAAATCAAATTATCTCAATAGCTTATTGCAAGTAAATCTTATTTCAGACAAACGGAATCTGTTAATTCCCATTCTTCTGCGATCTTAGCAAAAGTACCGTCTGCTACCATCTCTTCCAGAGATGCCTGTACTGCATCACGTAAGGATTCGTTTCCTAATTTAAAGCCAATACCGTACTGCTCTGTAGAAAGAGGCTCGTCTAAGATAACAAAACCGCCCTGTCTGGATTCGATCTGGTAGTTAGCAACACCGATGTCCATTGCTACTGCGTCAATTGCTCCACTTTCCAAATCCATGAATGCTGTATTGTATTCAGCATACTGTGTCAGAGCTGCAAAGCTGTCACGAAGTTCAATGTTCTCAGGTACTTCTTCATCATTTAATGCTGCCAATGCGGAAGAATCTGCCTGTACACCAACTGTTTTACCAGCCAGATCAGCTTTTGCAGTAATACCTGCATCTTCAGCCACTACAAATACCTGGCTGTTATCTACATAAGGTACGGACCATGTGTAAGCATCTTCTCTTCCGTTCATGGTAAATCCGTTCCAGATACAATCAATAGTACCCTGGTCTAATTCCATATCCTTGGAATCCCAGTCGATTGGCTGTTTTACAAGTTCCCAGCCATTTCTGTCACATACTTCCTGTGCCAGATCAAGATCGAAACCTACATATTCTCCGTTATCATCCTTATAACCATAAGGTGGGAAGCTGGCATCAAAACCAACGATCAGCTGTGTTCTGCCAGATTCGTCTGCTGCTGCATTTTCTGCTTCTGCTGTTGTTTCTGCTGTCTCTGTCACTGCTGTTGTTTCTACTGCTGTTTCAGTTGCAGCTTCTGTCGCTGCTGTTTCTGTTGCGGAAGAACCACAACCTGTTAATACGCCTGCCATCATAGACATGACACAAGCTACTGCTAAAAACTTTTTCATAATTAAATCCTCCTTTTTGCTTAAAACACTTTACCATACTAACACGATGACGTGTCGCATGTCAACGAAAACACGCCTTCTCTAAAAAGTCAGAAAAAAGCATTATTTTTTCTCATATTCTCCCACTTTTGCCATAATCCCCGGTGCATATTGCGGATAATCATGTGCCAGATCCTTGATCTCGTTACTGGCATTTTCTCCCAGTGTCTTATTATACTCCAGCTGCTTTCTAAGGCTCTGCCTTCTGGTAATTAACGCATGTCTGATCTCAACCATTTCCCGGCTGTCCAGAATAGCCTCTGCTTGATGTTTCCACAATTCAGGGTGCTTGATTTGGTATCTGTGCAGTACTCTCATCAGTTCTCTCTCGTAAAAGACAAAATCATCCTTTACCTGATTAAAAGTGGCACGCTCCTCCTTTTCGTCCAGATAACGGTTCCACTTACTTTCCAGTTCTTCCGCACTTCCTACACCATACTTCAAACAGAGATAATCCAGCAAATTTCGGTTATTGATATAACGTATCTTCACACGGTTTTGCAACAGAATCAGCTTATTAATGGTATTGTCCACCCTTTTCAGTTCCAGTTGTGCATCGGAATACTTCATATAAATAACAGTAATCGCAACTGCCGCTGCCGCCGTCGTAAGGATATAGCCCATACGTGTCTCCATATTTAATAAAAACTGCAAAATCACAAGCATAATCAGGCACACTACCAGAGCTGTAACGCAGATAGCTGCCATCCCCCTTGTATTGATCAATACATTTTTTAACTCGTTTTTACGGAAAAGATAGGCATGCTTCTCGCCTTCGAGGCGATTCAGGTCTTTTTTTACCAGAACCCGGTAATCTTCGGCTTCTCTGAGCTTCCCAATACCTTCCTCAGCTACATCCTCCATTCTGCTCATCTGTTCAAACAGTTCATCGGACATTTCAGAGTCCCTTGTAAGATAATGATCCTTTTCCCCTTCCAGAGAAACCAGTTTAGAAGCACATGCCTCCAGATCATTTCGCTCCTCTAAAGGCAATGCTTCTATTTCTTCCATATCCGTCAAATATTCTGTCACCAGATTATATTCTCCGGTAAGTTTATCTATTTCGTCAGAAGCCTCTGCGATCTGTTCCAGACAATTCTTCACATATCTTTCTCTCTGCAACGTATTATGGACGTCCACATCACGACGTCTCACTGAGGTATCTTCCCAATCTTCCTCTTCGTAAGCTTCTTCTTTTGGCGTTCGTGATACGAACAGCCGGTTTTTAAATAATTTTTTTAAAAATCCCATGTACCCTCCATCTGCTACTGGGCAAAAAAGCTTCTGTATTCCTGTTTCAGACTCTCATTTAGTCTGGCTGTTTCTTCATAATAAAGCGCTATGTTTCCATCGCCTCTGCAGGCAGACAATTTGCGAAGCTGCTCACATTTCTCACTTTGTTCCCATGCTTCCATAATGGATCGTATTCTTTTCTCCAGAGTAAGTGAGACCTCATATGCCTCCGGATGCTCCGCAATATATCGAATATAGCCTTCTTCACCCATATCCAGCCTTTTTGCGGCCAGAAACTCCAGATAAGTTTCTTCATTATTTTCAAGTTCCCAGGATTGATAGAACTTTTCTGCCGCTTCTCCAAATAAAAACAGCTGAGCCGAAATAACACCCATATTATGTAATATTTTAGCCTGAAGTGTCTGCTCTCTTTCCGGTATCATATGAAGCAGCGCATCATACTCACTGTTTGCCAGTGCATATTTTCCGGTTTGTGCCAGATAATCTGCTTTAGCCTTTTTCTTTTCATAAACACTAAGATAAGCATTTTGTTTCAGTATTCGCTCTACATCTCGTCTCTCCCCATCATCCAGATAACCGGTATAAGACAGAATCGTCCCCACAAATGCCGAAACAGAAGCTTTCTGATTCAGCAAAGTATACAAATCTCTTGCCAGTTCCGGCAACCCCAGCTCTGTATCTATCCAGTCCACGAATTCTTTATTTTCAATACTTTCATCGATCAGATAGGCATTACGGGCTACAAGATAACACACTTCTTCGATACTGTAGATGTTCATGCAGACCTTACCGGAATAATATGGAGTTTTCGCATATTTACCAAGACATAAAATAGCGCTCATTCGATTGTGATCTCCTCTTTCCAGGTCATTTTAGTACGCGGGAAAAACTCTCCAAACCCCATATCCGAAAGTCTTACCTGAAGTTTATTACCCGAGAGCATTTCCATTTCTATGTGTATTCTGGTGGTCTTCTCCGGTCTCTCAGGCAAACCTGTCAGGCTTATAACCACTCTTTTTCCTTCTTTTTCTGCTGATAAAGGCATCAGACAGACAACCACTTCCGGTTCTTTTTCCAAGAGCACATCACATTCTGCTTTGGCCTCATACCAGTTGATACCGGCATCCAGCAGAGGATGATAGCCACCCGCTCCCTGTTTGGTTACTTCCAGACCTATGTTGGCCTTTACCTTATCATCTCCCAGGAAAACATATTGTTTGTCCAGCTCTCCCGGATCTATTTTTTCTCTGACTGCATAGCAGGCACCCTTGCTGTAAAGGTTGTTTCCCTGGAATACACGACGATTCAAACACAAAAAGCGCAGAGATTCCTGCATCCATTCCCCTTTAAAGCCATCTCCCAGCAAATATACCGTAGAAACTATTCTTCCGGCACACACTTCCTTTACCATACCGGTAAACCATAAATCCAGTTCTTCCGTTGTACCCGGCCGCCTGTCATTTTCTTTTTTATCAATAAACACCACCATAGGTGAAGTCTTTTTATTGCATTCCAGTCTGTAGGTGATCAGCTTATCTGCATCCATTTCACTTACCAGAACCTGATAATTCCAAAGTTCTTTGGGCTGGTTCAATATGTAATAGTAGCAGCTTTCAATATGGCTCTGAAAAAAAATGTTTTTACATTTCAAATGTAATCCCTCTACCACCTGTTCCAGAACAGAAAGAGTTCTATGATCCAGTTCCTCTGTTGTAACCATAATGGCATCTGCCAGATCCACAGATACCTCCAGGGATAAAATGGACAGGCTTCGTTTTACGAAAAGTGTCAAAAGTGCTACCGGGTCAAAGGTTTCTCCTTCTATATAAACAGGATTACCTTCTCTTGCTAATTGTAATAATCCTTCCACCAGTTCTCCATCCCCGTTTTCTGCCTGTCGATATGCATCTCTTCCAAAGAACCACTGGTTTACGTCTTTTCGTTTACATAACACTGTTGGGATATTAAAAAGTTCCGTTCCCACAACAACCGCCGCTGTCTCAGGTGCCGTACCGGATGATATGCTGTAGCTGATCTGTGAAAAACCGTTTCCCAGATCATAGCCTATTACGAGTCCCTTATTTTTTTTACCGGGAATTCTTTTTTCAAGAATCATCTCAGTGCAGCTCCTTTCTATTGATTTACTCAGCGAAGTTTAAAGATATTTTCTGTTACATACTCCTGTTGCTTATAATCATAAAGCATGGCATCTACAGTATCATAATCCTGTAAGCTTCTGCTAATAGTAATATCATTAATGGCTCCAAAGCGACTTTCGTGCTTTTCCTGCCCAATGTCACTTTTGGATATAGTACCGCTTTCTGTAAGCTGTTCTGTTCCATCCCGCTTTTCTACCACATAATACTGCAGTGTTTCTCCAAAGAATAAAACAAAAGGCTTAGTACATACGCCACCATAAACCGATTCCATTTCCTCAGTTCGATATTCTCCCTCTGCCTCTTCGTCACGGTTTAACATATAGTGCAGTATTACCTGACTGTCCGGATGTGCTTTATATTCGATTACAGTTTTATCCCAAAAAGAAGAAGATACTTCTATCCAGGGTACATATTCTTTCAGGAAAGAGAGGTACTGCTTCTCCTGTACTAAAATCCACTGTAAAGCCTCCGTTAACAGTGGTTTTATCTCTTCTGTCCGTTCTTCCTTATTTTCCGCAAAATATTTCAGGAAGGCCAGTTTTGCCACCTTGGGAAGTTCCCCGTCCTGTTTCCATGATAAAAATAATTCTCTGAAAACTGTTATTGTGATCAGCCTGTCCCGTACAAAATAATCATAGGCCTCCTGGAGTAAAAATGCCATTCTCAGATCCGGGTTTGGATTATGTTCCAGATAGGATTGGAAAATCTCTATTTTCTCTCCCACGTAATCACCGGTATATAATAACTGATTCAAAATTTTCTCTTCTAAACGGACAGTGTCCATTTGCTGCTCATGTGCGGCTTTCCATACATCACGTAACAGCTTCGTCCTGCCCTCATAATGATCCAGCAGATATTGTAATGTCACATGATTGTATCTGCCTTTCTCAAATGCAAAAAATGCCAGATACAAAATATTTTCTTCCGGCTCCGTGCTACTTTCTTTTGCCCGTTCAATCATAATCGACAGTGCCTTAACAATCAGTTTGGGTTCCATTCCCTCCGGACCATACTGTTGTAGCAGAGTTAGTGCCTGCTCGTATAATCCTCTTACCACCATTAGTCTAAGCAGATCGTTTCTCTCTTTTTCCGAAAAGCAGCTTGCATCTATCTGTTCTAAGCTTGCGTCGAGCTCACGCATCTTGTCATGATCATAATAGTATTGTAAAAGCTGTATCATAATGCCATGACGAAACTGTTCGGATATATGATCAGATACTGCAATCCTGGCAAAACGTTCCTCATTTTCCTCTGTAATTGATGCTGAACCCGTATTTTCACAGATAAATACATCAAAGCCAATGCTGTTCTTTACAAAAGGCGCTATCATCTTGGCATGTTTTCCGGGCAACATCAGTTTCTCCATTGTATAAGAGATACTTGGCAGGTAACGTCTGCCTCCCTCTCCTTCAAACAGAATAGTGGCATCATTTCCATAAACAGGCACGATTGCTACTCCGTCCTTCATCGGATAGGAATATTCCTCCACTGCCATAGTCTGATATACAATGACCTTGCGGATATCTTTTCTGGCTATCCGAATCTGACACTGGAACAAAATGTGAGCCATTGCCTCTGCCGTTTCCTCGGTAATCATCTGTGGAGAAAACACATTTTTATATAAATATGCCAGATCCCTGTTGTTTTTCTTTTTTAAAATCTGCTGCAAAACAAAACGTTCCATGGGTTCGGTATATCCCGGATACACATCCTCTAATTCTTCTCTATGCTTATGTACATTAGCATACAAAAAGGCTGTATGTCTGTCATCCAGTTCACTTTGGTATGCAAAATACAGATACACCGTCTTTGCAAGCAGTTTATCTGTCTGTAAATTAATGGACATCATATAGTATTCGAATAATCTGGTGATACGAAGTCCGGCTTCTACAGCTTTCTCGTACCAGCCAAACCATTCTGTTCCCATCAGGTTCCCTTTGATCAGCATAATGCATACGCCCTGCAATGCAACATCCTTGGGTTCTGCTTCATAGCAGGCTGTCAGTATTTTCAATAATAATGGAGAAAAATCCTTTTCTTTTTCTGCCAGATATAAAATCTGATCTATCAGATCCGTTGTCAGCAGCTTTTTCTTGGCTCCATAGTACAGGATCTGCATTTCAAAGCGCTCCAGTTTCACCAGAATAGCCGGATTCGCCTGCAATATCATAAACGCTTCCAGATATAAAATCGGGCTGTTGCAGCCATAACGAAACTGATCTTCTAATAACAGCCAGCGTCTCGCTGCACTCTTGCCATATTCCTCAGACAGATATAACAGCAGCCACGCGATTCTCCAGTTCCTGGGATTACGCTCGAATGCATTCGTAATGATTGCTGTAATCTGATTAACATATTCCTCTTCTCTGCTATTCAATGAAAGTAAGTACAGATAATAACACTTTATCTCCGGTGCCATATCCGAACCGTCAACAACAGGTTTTACACTGTTTAGTATCCACTGTGCCTCATTAAAACGATCCCTGGTAATCAGAAGCTGCGCATGAAACAGTCTTGCAATCAGATCATTTTCATCTAAAACCAGCATCCGCTCCAGAAGTTCATTAGTCTGTCCCAGCCAGATTTCCTTAGAAGCCTTTTTAGATCTGAATGCTGTGAATAGTTCCATGATCTGAGCAATGATCCGCTTCCGCTCACGCTTCACAACCGGCAAAATTCTCTGCTCAGAATGACTGGATACCGTTACCGGTATTTCAAGATGCATGTGGTCATTGTCCAGACAGATACTTCCCAGATTATTTCCACTGTGTATTTTTTCAACATCCACATAAAAACGTAATTCACAGTAATTTCCAAGAAAATCCCGCTCATTCAGACTTTCTTTTTCCAGGGATAGAAAATCGCCTTTACAGGAAAGATCAAGATGCACATATCCCCATCCGTTTTTCACCAGTTTACATATGCCACTTGCCTCCAGTGAAGGATTTTCCATGAGAATTTCTTTGTCCTCGGGAATATATTCCACCAGCTGCTTTTTATGTAATGCGATCAGGAATTCATCCACATTCTGTTCATTTCCCGCTGTTTTGGATAATCCCCGGTATATCTTCTCATATTGTCTGTCACTGCCATTTTGAAATAATCTGTGAAAACAGGGCTGATAAAAAAGCGATACTGCTTCTTCCCATTCAGTTTTGGCCAGATTTGTAAAATGAAACAGATTCTTAATCGGTCCCATAGAAGATTGTATCAGGGCATGCTCCACGGTTACCACATAGGGCAGATAGTATTCTCCCTGACTGGAAATAATATCAAACTGACCTTTCATAACCGTGCCTTCATCCAATCCCTCCCCATGGAATCGGAACAAAATAGCATCTCCATTCCCATTAAAGGCAGGTGTAAGACATTCCATCCTGGAAAGAGACGTAGATACCGTTCCTACTGTCTGTCTCCCCGGTGCTCCCTGTACAGTAAAAGATCCTTCATAGACCTCATCCTTTTGCAGCCCAATCTCTATTTTGGGTGTGGAAAATGCAAGCGCACCATTATCATAAATGAAATGATCCTGTAATATCTGATTTATGATTTCCTGCAAATTCTCACCCCATTTCTTCCGTAATTTTTTCCCGAACATACTCTTATTGATTATACCATTATGAACTTCCTTTCTGCAATAAAGTACACCACATTTTGTTGTCGTTACCTATCTTTATTGTCATATTTTGTTATTGTTCTTTATTTATCGCCTTATTGTTGACAGTATTTCAGCATTGTACTACTGTATTAAGCATCTAATACAGTAATACATTTCTGTGTCAACAGAAAGAAAGGGGAAACAATATGCCATGGATACTAGATAATAATTTACCAATTTATACACAGGTTCTGGAAAGAATTGAGATCCGGATCATCTCCGGCGAATATAAACCGGGAGATAAACTGCCAAGTGTCAGAGAACTGGCTTCAGAAGCCGGAGTCAACCCAAATACCATGCAAAAAGCCTGCACGGAACTGGAACGAATCGGCCTGGTCATTACCCAGAGAACCAATGGACGAAGCGTTACCACAGATGAGGAACTGATCCGTTCCTGCAAAGATCGTCTGATACGCAATCGCATGCAGGACTTTGTTATTCATATGCAGGCATTGGGGTGTGGAAAAGAAACTGTTATAACATTATTGCAACAAGAGTGGGAGGAGAACTAGATGGGAGAAGCACTTTTAGAAATTCAGAATTTATCAAAAACCTATGCTAAAAAGACAATAGCACTGGATCACGTGGATCTGACTGTAGGCAGAGGTCGAATCGTAGGACTGTTAGGACCAAACGGCAGTGGCAAAACAACATTGATCAAAATTATCAACGGTTTATTACAGCCTTCGGAAGGAACTGTTCTCATTGATGGCAGTGCACCTTCCGTTACTACCAAATCTTTTATTTCTTATCTGCCGGAACGAACCTATCTTTCACCTGAGCTTAAGATAAAAGATATGTTTTATATGTTTGCCGATTTTTATGCAGACTTTTCCATGACCGCTGCCGAGCAGATGCTCCAGGGACTGCAGATTGATCCTGAGGCAGTGATTAAATCCTTATCAAAAGGCACCCGCGAAAAAGTACAGCTGATCCTGGTCATGAGCAGACAGGCAAAGCTCTACGTTCTGGATGAACCCATTGCCGGTGTGGATCCCGCTGCCAGAGATTATATTTTGAAAACAATTTTAAATAACTATAATCCCGAAGCCTCTATTATCCTCTCCACCCATTTAATCAGTGATGTGGAAAATATTCTGGATGATATTATATTCATTAAATACGGTAAAATCGTATTGCAGTCTTCTGTAGACAACATTCGTGCCATTCACAATGAATCTGTAGATGCTTATTTCAGGGAGGTGTTCTCATGTTAAAAAAATTATTCGGATATGAATGGAAAGCTTTCTGGAAGGTTCCTACGCTGATTGCAGTTACATTTCTGGTTATGTCCTTACTGGCCTCTGCCATGTTCATCATGCCTGAATGGACAAATGAATATACCCTGATAAATTTACTGAAAATGTTGTTTTTCTCCTTTTATTATATGGCTATCATCGGTCTGAATTTTTTCCTGCTGGTTTGGATTGCCCTGCGCTTTTATAAGAATCTGTATACGGATGAGGGTTATCTGATGCATACCCTACCGGTAACACCTCATCAGCTCATTCTTTCCAAACTGTTTGTTTCCGGTATCTGGGAAATTATTTACAGCATTATTCTCTGTATTGGTATTGGAAATATCTTTTTGTTCGTCTTTATATCCTCAGACATGCAGGCGATCAACTGGCAAGATGTCATGAGAGGTATCGGTACATTGATAACTGAATTTGAACAGTCATTTGGATGCTCTATTCTCGTGACTTGTTTAACCGTAGGTTTATACCTGTTTATGTCACTGGTATTCTCTATTATGGTCATTTATGCTTCCATATCTCTTGGTCAGTTATGCAAAAAGCACCGTGTAATTGGAGCGATTATAGTTTATTTGATTTCTACTGTTATTATGCAGGTTGTGGTCAGTATAATTTTCTTTATGAATGCACTTCCAAGCTTAAACAGCTCATCAAATGTGACTATGGCTTCCATATTTGGGCCATCCATCTATCTTATTATTTTATTTGAAGTTGTGATATTTTTACTATGCTATTTTGTCAGCTATTATATGATGAATCGTAAGCTGAACCTGGAATAATATTTACTAACCAAATAAGAAACCTCTGCATATAGTATAGAAATAATATGCAGAGGTTTTTTTATGCCTGAAAGTCTGAAACAAGCGCAGGAAACAGTGCTTCGTGATAGAGGCCGGCTGGAAATCAATGTAACATCCACAGTAGGGCTTTTACCAATCAGAGAAGCTACTGTGACTATTTCCTATACAGGAGAACCGGATCGGATCATCGAGTCAATAACTACTAATGAGTCCGGGCAGACCGAGACTGTAACACTGCCGGCACCGCCCTTGGAATACAGTCTGGAAAGCAGTGAATCACAGCAGCCCTATTCCGAATACAACATTACAGTGAGTGCGCCTGGTTATGAACCGGTAACTGTTTCCGGAACAGAGATCTTATCTGATGAAACTGCTATTCAGCCTATTCGAATGGAACCCACCAACTTAGATACCGGAGAAAACACAGTAGATCCCGTGGTAATCGATCCCCATACCCTGTATGGAGATTATCCGCCAAAGATCCCTGAAGCCGAAATTAAACCAGTGGATGAAAGCGGTGAAATTGTACTAAGCCGTGTCGTTGTTCCTGAGTATGTGGTCGTCCACAACGGTCCGCCCGGAGATACCCGTGCTACAAATTATTATGTGAAATATAAGGATTACATCAAAAATGTTGTCTCTTCTGAGATCTATGCCACCTGGCCGGAAAGTGCTCTGTATGCCAATACCCTGGCCATTATGTCGTTTACCCTGAATCGTGTATACACGGAATGGTATCGTAATCAAGGATATGCCTTTACCATTACCAATTCCACAGCCTATGATCAGAAGTGGATTTACGGCAGAAACATCTACTCCAACATCGATTATCTGGTAAATTCTGTATTTGCCAATTATCTGTCCAGACCAGGAGTCAGACAGCCTATCTTCACTTCCTATTGCGATGGGAACCGTGTAAGCTGCGAAGGACTTAGTCAGTGGGGTTCCAAGTATCTGGCAGACAGAGGTTATTCTGCCATTGAGATTCTGCGATATTACTATGGCTCGGATATGTTTATCAATACAGCTGAAAGCATCTCCGGTATCCCCTCTTCCTTCTCGGGATATGATCTTACCATTGGCTCTACCGGTCAGAAAGTATTGCAGCTGCAGCAACAGTTAAACCGAATCGCCCAGAACTATCCTGCCATCCCTACCATCGCCGCCGATGGAATCTATGGAACCGGAACCGCAAATGCTGTCCGGGTATTTCAGAGAGTATTCAATCTACCGGAAACAGGCGTTGTGGATTACCCGACCTGGTATGAGATTTCCTCTATCTATGTGGGGGTTACCAGAATCGCAGAACCCGGGACTTGATAATGATAAGCTATGGGAACTTTTTTATTCCAATATTATGAACCTTACTTCTAATACAAAAAGCTTTGTTATGTCAACTATCAGCTGACACACAAAGCTTTTTGTTTTTGATTCTTATTCAATTATCATGATTCTATTTGGTTAACAGCATCATGATATCGTTGCTTCTGCTTACAAACTTGGTCATGGCTTCTGCATCCAAAGGTGCATTCTGTAACTTAGCCAGATCATAAAGCTGCTCACAGATCATAGTAGTATTATCATCTTCCTTATGCTCCATTACATATTCTACCAGTGGATGATTTGCGTTTAATACCAGTGTTTCACCATCTGCACCTAATCCGCCCATGTCCATTCCGTTCATGGAGTACATCTTCATCATATCCTGCATTCTTCTGCTTTCTTCAGATACGGTAAGCACAGAAGAAATCTTTTTATTCTTTAACTTCTCAATCTTAACAGCCAGTTTTTCTTTCTTTAATGCTTTCTGCATCATCTTAGCAATACTTTCTGCCTGGTCTGCCAGTTCTTTTTCAGCCTTTTTGCTAGTCTTGGTCTTAAAGGTATCTGTCAGGTCTGCATCGATTCTCTGGAATTTGATACCTTCATTCTTGGACTCTAACTGAGATACAAATGGCTGGTCGATGTTATGTGTTAAAATAACCGCATCCATCTTTGCCTGACGGAACATATTAATGTACTGACTCTGCTGCTTCTCGTCAGTTACATAGTAGATGGTCTTTTCTTTCTTCTCATCTTCCTTGGCTTCACCATCCGCATCTTCTCCGGAAACGGTATTGCCGTTCTCATCTACGACCTCTGCCTCTACCTTTTCTCCATTTTCATCAGTAGCTTTCTCAGCATCTGTTTCATCCGGATCAATCTTGTTGACTTCCAAACACTCCGGTAAAGTCATGTATTTGCCATCCAGATTCTTAAACAGGATATAATCTGTCATCTTCTCACAGAATTTATCATCCTTTAAGCAGCCAAATTTGATAAATGGGCTAATATCATCCCAGTATTTCTCATACTCTTCTTTTTCGGTCTTACACATACCGGACAGTTTATCTGCGACCTTCTTGGTAATGTAATCAGAGATTTTCTTTACAAAACCATCGTTCTGCAATGCACTTCTGGAAACATTCAGTGGCAGATCAGGACAATCAATAACACCCTTTAACAATAACAGGAATTCCGGGATAACCTCTTTGATGTTATCTGCGATAAATACCTGGTTGTTATATAACTTAATGGTACCTTCAATAGATTCATATTCCATATTGATCTTAGGGAAATATAAAATACCCTTTAAGTTAAATGGATAATCCATATTCAGATGAATCCAGAACAAAGGCTCCTTATAATCATTAAATACTTTACGATAAAAATCCAGATACTCTTCTCTGGTACAATCGTTAGCAGATTTGGTCCACAATGGATGAATCTCATTTAACAGTTCCGGTCTCTTGGTAATCTTTACCTTTTCCGGATCTTCATCTTTTTCTTTCTTTACCTCTTCTACTACAGTATCTGTAGGAAGTACTTCTGATATCAGAATGGTTTCTGTTTCTTTGGTATCCTGCTGGGAAAGATAAATTTCCACCGGCATAAAGGAACAATATTTCTTAATTACGCTTCTGGCTTCATATTCATTACAGTATTTCAGGCAATCTTCGCTGAGGAATAAGGTGATCTCTGTACCGACTGTAGTCTTGTCGCCCTCTTCCATTGTAAACTCAGTACCACCGTCACATTCCCAGTGAACCGGCTTTGCACCTGCCTGGTGAGACAGGGTATCAATGTGTACCTGATCTGCTACCATAAATGCAGAATAGAACCCTAAACCGAAATGTCCGATGATCTGGTCATCATTTGTCTTATCTTTATATTTGTTGATAAAGTCTGTTGCACCTGAGAATGCGATCTGGTTAATATATTCCTCCACTTCGCCCTCGGTCATACCAAGACCATTATCAATAATCTTAATGGTTTTATCCTGAGGATTTACGATAACCTGTACCTGTGCCTTGAACTCATCGGGTAAGGTATATTCCCCCATCATATCCAGTTTCTTTAATTTCGTGATGGCATCACAGCCATTGGAGATCAATTCCCTGTAAAAAATATCCTGATCGGAATATAACCACTTCTTGATAATGGGGAATATGTTGTCACTGTTGATTGATAAGCTTCCTGTTTTTGCTGCCATTTCTAATCACGTCCTTTTCTTTTATTTCCTGCTCGCCGCAGTCTTTTTGATTACAGCTTTGCTTGTAACTGTTTTGATACTACAAAGTTTAGTGCCAGAGTTACAAAAAGTCAATAAAAAATTAGCACTCATTCTTTGTGAGTGCTAGTAATGTGCCGGAAAACGCCTATTTTACGGCATTCTAAGTATTCTAAATTTTTTATAAACTTTCAAACTGTAGGTTAAAGGAATAAGGATTGATGTAAAGGGACGGTTCAGCCGTGTATCATATGCTCACAAGCCCGTTTTCACTACGGTAAACACGTAGCTGTACATAAGTTCGCACAAGACGCGAACTAAGTACAGACGCGTTTACAGTGCTTGTTCGCATACGATACACGGCTGAACCTCGTTTTACGGCAATATTTATTTTCTTTAAGCTGCAGTTTGTGGTGCCCTGGGGCGCAAAGACCTCAGTTACGGCAGGTGAAAAATTGCAACAGTTTAGTCTTGGCTACAGACCGGGCCAACTACAGATTAGCAACTTGAAAAGGATAATGAATGTAACGAACAGGCAGTGGTGTGGGTATGTATACTTTCATTGCCTGGGAACACGTATTAAAACCGCTAATCATTCCGGCTGTAACCCAAGCTATCACGAACATGGATGTTCGTAAAGGAACCTTAGAGCCAGGATGGCGATTGGTTCCGTTAGCGTAAGTAATCGCCATCTATACGGAATGATTTTGTGGCTTTTATACGTGTGAGCGGCAATGGAAGGATACACACCCACACCATTGCCGTCTCATTATAAACATTATTTTTTAAGTTGCTAAACTCCAGTTTGAAAGTACTTCGCATACACCGCAAAGAAGTCTGCACTTCCCGCACTTTCCTCCAGTGAAATCTCCACCCCATCCCAAAGCTTTTCATTCAGCTCTCTTGTCAGGGTTTTCACAAAGGCATCATATTCCTCGCTGAACGTTTCCTGCCTTCTCTCTTCTACGATTTTCACCTTATTAGCATCTGTCTGGTTTCTGTCGAAGGTGGAAAGGCATTTAATAATCTCATAACCAGAATCGGTTTCTACAATGTCACTGATTTCATCCTTTGCCAGATTAAAGGCTGCAGTTTCGAAAACTTCATCCATCTCCCCTTTACCAAAAGAATAGGTTCCTTCTTCCGCCTCACTGTATTCTGTCATCAGGCTTTCAAAAGGTGTTTCACCATCTCTCGTTCTGTTAAAAGCTTCTTTAGCTTTCTGGTAGGCAGTCTGTTTTTCAGCATCTGTATAAGCTACTCTCTCTCCGTTACCATCCAGTGTATAGGTCTTTATCAAAATATGCTCCACTGTAATGATTCTGGCTTCATCATCGCTGATCTCCGGATTGATGTCTTTTATAATATATGCATATACCTTTTCAGCAAGGGCATATTCTCTGTATAGTTCTTCCACCGTTTCTAAATCAATTCCCATATAGTCGATTTCAGCTTCGGTCAAAGCTCCATAATATTCCTGTGCAGCTTCTTTTACCTGGGCTTCTTCTGTCTCGTCCAATACAATACTGTGCTCACGTGCCAGCAGGTTCATGGTCTTGATCTGGGACATTTTTGCCAGTACTGTATCCTTTACGTTCTGTTCCAGTGTGATACCTTCCAGATCTGCGTTCCAGATTTCTGTGCCATACACATTTTCATACTGATTTCTGGTATTCACCAGATAAACCATAATCTCCGGCAGTGTACAGGTAATATCTTCAATTCGAAATACTTCATTTTTAGAAAATCCCGTGGTCAATACCACCTTGGTAATATCTTCCGTCTGACTGCCACATGCTGTCAGAGGACCACCTATCATGAGTAAAAAAAGCATAGAACAAAAAAACTTCTTCATCCGCTATTTCTCCAATATTCTTCATATACTTTGCATTTTGTTATGGCTCATCATACCACAATTTGCAGAGTGCTTCCACCGTTTGACTTCTCCACCACAATCTGGCTGTCGATTCTCTCCCTAAGCTCTGCTACATGAGAAATAATGCCAATCAGTCTGTCCTTTTCCACTAACGAATTTAGTGTATTGCAGGCCTGATCCAAGGATTCCTCATCCAGACTGCCAAATCCCTCATCAATAAACAGAGCCTCCATATGAATACCACCATTACAGGACTGCACCACATCGCTCATACCCAGCGCCAGCGCCAGAGAAGCCTTGAAAGATTCACCTCCGGAAAGAGTTTTAACGGAACGATACTTGCCAGTATAGTGATCTAATACTCTGATTTCCAGATTATCCTTACTTCGTCCATCTGTAATTTCTTCCACCCTGGCCATCTCAAAACGGCTGTCCGTCATTTTATCCAGACGAATGTTGGCTGCTTTTAAGATATCCTCAAAATAACTTGCCAATACATATTGTTCAAATACAAGACGTTTTGTATTATTTCCGTTCGCAAGATTGTCCAGATCTTTTACCGTACCATAGCTTTCCCGGTATTTCTCAGCCTGTTTTCCATTTTCTTTCAGGGACGACAGTGCACGTTTGATCTCCTGCAGTTTTGTATGACATTCCGTACTTTCTCGTAACAGCGCAGACTTTTTCTGTTGTAATACCTGCAAAACATCCTTCTCTTCCCGCGTCTGCTCCTCTATCATGTTTATTGCATCTTCCGCTGTTCCCTTAGGCAATTGATCTTTTGAATGGGTCAACTGCTCATATTCTTTCAGCATTTTCTGAACTGCTTTGATGTTCTCCTGGTAGGTATAATATGTTTTCTTATATTGTTCCAGTTGTTTTACAGATAACTTCCTGGACTCCCAGTCTTGTTGATCCGCAAAACCATTTTGCTGCAGTGCTTTGGAAAACTGTTTACATGCCTGTTTTTCTAATTCTTCCAGTTTCCTGCTTCGTTCCTGATATTGCTTCTGGTTCTCCAGCTGTTCTTTTTTCGTTCCATCCAATTCATTATAACGAGAGAGCTGCTGTTGCAATTTTCGTTCCAATGACTCCGGATCAGAACACTGATAAGATGTCGGAACCTTATCCTTGCTTAACGAGATCTCTCCTCGCAATACTTCCAGTGCTTTTGACTGATTTTGCACCATTTCCTGTAAATGTTCCACTTCACCGCGCAGTGCTTCCGTCTGTCCGAAAATAACAGTCAGCCGCTTCTCCTGTTTTTCCACTTCCAGTTTAAGTGCTTCCAGTTGGTCTCTATCCGGTATTCCATCCTCGCAGACTGCCACACTGGGATGCTCTAATGAACCACAGACAGGACAGGGCTGTCCTTTTTTTACCATTTTGGCAACAATACCCACTGCTGCCCGCTTATATAATATATCAGCTTCTTCAAACTGCTGTTTCTTTTGGTTTCGTGCTTCTTCCTGCACCAAATAGTTTTTCTGACTGATTAAGAGCTGTTTTTGCCTTTCCTCCAGTTGAATACTAAGCTTTTGCAGCTGTTCTTCATCTGCTTTTCCCTGTTTAATCAAAAGCAGGAACACACGAATTACTGTTTCAGCTTTGGCAATCGGTTCCAATTCCTTTTGTTGTCTTTCCAGTTCTGTAAGTTTCTCAGCACTATTTTCCAGAAGCACCATACATTGTTTTCTATCCTGTTTTGTATGTTCCAGTTCCAGTGCCACAGAATCCAAGGCGGAGGCTTTTTCAGCCATGGAAATCTGTCCAAAAAGAGACTTCATTGCTTCTTTCTTTTCTGACAGTATTGTCAGTTCCGTCTCTGCCTGCCTCTTCTTTTCCCAAAGCTGTTTTTCTTTTTCTTTTCCGGCAAGACTTTCTGTCCGTAATGTGATCTGCTTTTCCAGTTCTGTCAGTCTTTGAGCCTGCTCTTTACTAATATGACTTGTTTCCTTTTGTTTTTGAGCAAGATAGTCACATATCTCTTCAAAATTCAGATAATCTGCTTGGGATAGTTTTTCCCATTCTTCATCATCTATTTGGAGCAGGTTCAGATCTTCTTCCATTTTATGCTGGTATTCCATCACATTTTTATAAAGATCTCTGGCCTGTCTTCCAAGATTCTTAGCAAAACGCTCCAGTAATTCCGTACCAAATATCTCTCTGAATATCTTGGTCTTTTCCATAGGAGACGCCACCAGCAATTTGGCAAATTCGCCCTGGGCAATCATGGATATCTGCTTGAACTGGCGGTAATCCAGTACCAGAATCCGCTGTAATTTCTTTGCCACCTCAGTATTTCCCTCTATTACTGTTTCATCCGGTAAATATAAAATTGCATTTTCCTTCTGGATGGTAAAATCCGATTTTACACTTTTACGCTTACTGGGTCTCTCATATTCCGGATTTCGCAGGATACGATACTCCTCCCCTCCATGTTCCATGGTGAGTTCTACAAAGGTCGCTGTATCCGGCGCGGCGAAATCACTGCGAACAGAATTTTTCTCCCTCATTTCTCCGCTTACATTTCCATAAAGTGCAAAACAGATCGCATCAAATACGGTTGTCTTACCCGCTCCGGTAGGTCCTGTGATTAAGAAGAGTCCTCGCTTTCCCAGCCGGGTAAAATCAATTTCCACCAGATCCTTATACGGCCCCCAGGCACTGATTTTTAAAAATAATGGTCTCATGCCTCGTCCTCCCCTGCCATACGCATGGCAGCTTCTACGATTTTCTTTCGTTCCTCATCCGGTTCTTCCTCTCTAAGCAGCCGATAAAAATCATAGAAAAGTTCCAGGGGAGATTTACTCACATCCACAACTTTGTCATGTTCTCCTTTTGTGCGGTTCAGCCCGGATTCCAGGCGAATCTGCATAGTATTAGGATACACGCTTCGCATGGTCCCCATTGGATCAATCAAAGCCATTTCATCTGTCAAAGTAGCCTCAATATAGTCTTCTCGGTCACATTCTTCCAGTACAGCCGGTGTCAGTAAATCTTCCAGTTTTCCTTTTAACCTGCGCATCTCATGAAGCGGCTTTAATGGCACCTTCTCAACTTTCACCTTTCCTTTTTCTGAAAGTGTCACCAGATTTACACACTTCTGGTGTCCTGCCTCTGAAAAGGAATATTTTACCGGTGAACCGGCATAATAAACCGGACGTTCTCCCATTTGCTGGGGTTTATGGATATGTCCCAAGGCAACATAATCAAAGCCTTCGAAAACACCGGCATCTACATTGTCAAGGCCACCGACCTGTATTGTGGTCTCTGCATCAGATAACTCCGGTTCTCTTCCATTAGCCGTTACAAAAAAATGAGTCAGCAGCACATGACGTTTTTTGTCAGCATCCTCACCTTTTTCAGCTGTATCATTCTCCTGCGCCCAGTATGCCTGCAATAGCTTTTCTACTGCTTCCTCACTGGTTCTGGCATCCACAACAGCCGGCTTTAAAAAGGGCATAAAAACAAAGGAAACTGTTCCGTAGGCATCGGTTAGGTCTACCTGCTTTAAAGTTCCCTCGTAAGTTCCTGCAATATAAACACCCTGTTTTTCCAGAATACGATCTGCAAAACTGACACGTTCCGCCGAATCATGATTTCCGCTGATGAGCAGTACCGGTATCTGCAGTTCCTGCAGTTGGTTTAAAAACTCATCGAACAGTGCAACTGCCTCTGTTCCCGGAATAGAACGGTCATAAATATCCCCTGCGACTAACAGTGCGTCCACTTTTTTGTTCTCTGCAATTTCTAATATCTGATCCAATACATATCGCTGGTCGGATAACATGGAAAATTCGTTTACTGTCTTTCCCAGATGTAAATCTGATGTGTGTAATAAAATCATATGGTATGAAACACCGGTTTCCTTTCTGAAAATGTATTGATATGAGTAAATCCCGCTGCCTTCACAATCTCCATTCCCTCTCGGATAGGCGCTCCTACATATTGTTTTTCGTGAGCATCAGATCCAATGGTCAAAATCTCTCCACCGCACTCCTTATATAGCTTTAACAGTTCCAAGGTAGGCATTGCAAATTTCCCCGGGCGATACAGACCTGATACATTTAATTCGATTCCTTTTCCATTACTGATCAGCCGCTGGTACAGATCACGGATCTTTTCATCAAAAAGCTTCATATCCACTTTTTGCCCTCTCTGCAACATATATCGGATCGGATAAGTGATGTGTCCCATTACATCAAAGTCATATCCATCTGCAAGTTCTAACAGCCAGTCCAGATAATGGTCATAGATTTTATTACAGTCCATCTTAGCAAAATCAAAATAATAAAGATCTGCATCATTTTCTACATTATGAACTGATCCGATCACAAAATCCAGTGGATACTCTGCCATGAATTTTTCTGCTTCTTCAGGGTTAATCTGGGGCTGTCCTACTTCTGCTCCCACCATAACCTTTAATCTGCCCCGATAAGATTCTTTTACTTCACGAAGTTCCTGATACAGGCTCTTGGCATCCAGAATACAGGTATAAGGTTTTCCGCTGTATATATCCATATGATCCGTAATAGCAATCTCCTGCATACCCTGTGCAATTGCCTGATCACATATGGTTCTCAGTTCTTCTTTTCCGTCAAAAGAATATTTTGAATGTAAATGAAAATCAGTTAAATACATGCTGCATTATCTCTTCTTCCTTTAGATTTTAGCATTTTCATTATACTATGCCATCTTTCTATTTGACAATGTTTTCACACCGTGCGACAATTTTTAAGATCCTTTTATAAAAATTACAATACTATCCGAGAAAGAAGTTATTTCATGAATTTAATACCCAAGCCTCATATACAGGCAAATAACACTTTATTCGTAAATCAAGAAAAAGCTGTCTGGACAGCCATGTGGGGAAATGCTGTTTCCCGTCCTGATCATCTGCCCGCCGAATACGCTAAAGACATCACACTGCGTTACCCCGTTTTTGCTCCTTTTGCAGGTACTGCACTGCGCTTTCGTTTTGACAACTACTGTGGCAGTGAACCGATTACCATTGCAGATGTTTATGTATCTCACAAAGTAAAAGAAACGATAGAAGATACTCCCGGCACCGGATTTCGCGGCACGCTTTGCGATGCTTCTACAATAGTCCCTATTACATTTTGCGGTAAAACCAACATTACCATTGCTCCCGGTAAAAATATTCTAAGCGATGAAATTCCATTTACAGTAGTTGCAAAAGAAATGCTCACCATCAGCTTTTATCTACCGGAGTTTACGCAGATGAATTCCTGTGTTTTCACCTCCGGCCCTTTATCCGGTGGTTTTTTCTCCAAAGGGAACCATAGTGCCGACAGGATATTCCCTGTCGAGACTGCCAGAAGCACAAACTGGATCTATTTTTTAAGTGATATTGATATATTAACCCAGCCGGAAAATCACGCGGTGATCTGTTTTGGTGATTCTATTACTGCCCAGAGCTGGCCTGATTATCTCACGCTCTTTTTAGCAGAAAATGAAAACAACCATATTTCCGTTATCCGAAAAGCTGTATGCGGCACCCGTATCCTCAGACAATATGATTGTGTCAATTATGATTCCTACGGACTGATGGGAAAAAACCGCATGCCCCACGAATTAAATGTTACCGGCGCCACCGATATTATTCTGCAGCATGGTATCAACGACATCATTCACCCCGTAGGGTACAAAATAAATCAGTTCCGTCCCATGAGTGATCTGCCTACTGCCAGTGAACTGGAAGACGGCTTTGCATGGTATATCAATCAATCCAGAAATGCCGGATTACGTGTATACGGAGGCACTCTGGTACCTATCTGGAATTGGAGAACCTATGCACCTTTCCGAGAAGATCTGAAAAATGATTTTAATGATTGGATTCGAAATACGGATCTGCTAGACGATTGCATGGACTTTGATCTGGCGGTCAGAGATGATGAAAACCCTGTTGCTTTTAAAAAAGGATATGACAGCGGAGATCATTTGCATCCCAGCGAGGAGGCGTACCAGGCGATGGCAAGGTGTGTGCAGAGTAAGTTAAACTGTAGGTTAGTAACTTGAAAAGAATAATTATAAAGAGACGGCAATAGTGCGGGGGTGTATCCTTCCATTGCCGCTCACACGTATAAAAGCCACTAAATCATTCCATTTAGATTGCAGCTAACTACGCTAACGGAACCAATCGCCATCCTGGCTCTGAGGTTCCTTTCAAGCCATTTATGGCTTTGGCATCCTTGCCCGGAATAGCTGTGATAACAGTTGGAATGATTAAGTGGCTTTAATACATGTTCACAGGCAATAGAAGAATACACCCCCGCACCACTGCCTGTTCGTTACATTCGTTATTCTTTTCAAGTTGCCAATCTACAGTTGGCCCGGTCTGTAGCCAAGGCTAAACTATTGCAACTATTCATTTGCTGTAACTGGGGTCTATGCACCACCGGGCACCACAAACTGCAGCTTAAAGAAAATAAATATTGCCGTAAAACGGGCTTGTGAGCATATGATACACGGCTGAACTGTCCCTTTACATCAATCCTTATTCCTTTAACCTGCTGTTTGTGGTGCCAGTATCTTATTGATCCGGGTCAGGAACAGCGCACTGGCGGTTACCGCTGATACAATATCAGAAATCGGTTCTGCAAAGAACACTCCGTTAACTCCCATGAAAAACGGCAGGATAAGTGCCAGTGGGATCAGCAGAATGATCTTTCTGAATACCGCAATAAACAGGGATATCTTAGCCTGTCCCAAAGATACAAAGGTGGGCTGGATACCCATCTGCAATCCGAACAGGAACATACCAAACATAAAGATCCTCATACTGTTCTTTACCAGAGCAATCAGTGCTGCATCGGTTGTAAACATAGATGCAAGCTGCCCTGCGAACAGGATACTGCCACCTGTTATGATCACGCCATAGAGAAAGCACATGCCTATCATAACACGGTAAGTTTTCCGCACTCTTCCGTAATTATTGGCTCCATAATTAAAACTGATAATCGGCTGTACACCCTGGGTAAATCCCTGGATCGGCACGTTGATCATCTGCATGATACTCTGCAAGATCGTAAATGCTCCAACGTAGGAATCCCCGCCATATACAGCAAATTGATGATTCATCACAATACTGATCAAGCTCTCGGTAGAGGTCATGACGAAAGGTGAAACGCCAAGTGCCAGCATTGGTTTGGCAAGAGATGACTTGTAGCGTATTTTTTTCAGTGTTAACCGCATGGCTGATTTTTTACCAGCCAGGAATGTAACTACCCAAATGGCTGAGACTGCCTGTGATATCACAGTAGCTATGGCAGCTCCTACAACACCCCATTTGAACACAAAGATCAAAAGAGGATCTAAAATCATATTTAAAACAACACCAATGCCCACAGAGAGCATGGCTGTCATGGAGTTGCCTTCTGCAATGATATAAGGATTCAATCCCATGTATAGCTGTACGAAAATCGTTCCAATCAGATATATGGAAATATAAATATCCGCATAGGGGAATGTAGCATCTGAAGCACCAAACATATATAAAAGTGGTCTTTTAAAGATATAAAAAACAACCATGATACCAACCGTAAACATCAGTAAAAGGAAAGTACCTACCCCCATATTATTCTCGGCTTCCTCATGATCTCCTCTTCCTAACGCAATGGCAGCAAGCGGAGCTCCGCCCGCACCTACGATTCTTGAAAATGCTGCTACAAAGGTTATGATGGGAAGTGTCAGACCAACACCGGTTAAAGCACTGGCTCCTGCACCGGGAATATGCCCGATATAGATCCTATCGATGATACTGTAGAGGATATTAATAACCTGTGCCACAATAGAAGGCAATGCCATCTGGCGCATTAATTTACTTAGTTTTTCAGTTCCTAATTTCTTGTCATCCATGTAAAGATCCCTGTCTTCATCTTTTATCGTAATATTACCAGTATAACCACAAAACAGATAGACAGCAACCTCAAATCCGCCATCTATCTGCTTTTTTAGATTAATTTTATATTCCAATTACCAGTTTTCAGCTTGCCAGTTCTCTCATTGCCGCTCCATATATTTTTCTGAGAAAAAGAATATCTTCCACGGGCAGGCATTCATTCTTCTGGTGTTCTGTACAGATTCTTCCCGGTAACATCGGACCAAAAGCTACGATGCCATCCATAGCTCTGGCATAGGTTCCGCCTCCCATAATCATAGCTTTTCTGTTATCTCCGGTTGCTTCCCGATATACCTTCATCAGTTTTTGAATCACTTCTCCCTGTTCGTCCATGTAAACCGGTTTCATATGCTCTGCTACTGACACTGTTACACCATATGGCTCACACACCGTCTGGACACCTTCTAATACCTGTTCCAGCGTATCGGTAACAGGATATCTGATATCCACAGTCAAAGTTACTTTTTCTTCTCCCATGCGAAGCATTCCTGTATTAAATGTCAATTCTCCGCTTTCTGCATCCTGAAAAGCACATCCGATCCGTTCTTCATGCAGATCATATCCTATGGTGTTCTGATAAAATTCAGCAAAGTAGCTCTCCTTTGAATTTTGAGTGACGATTTGTTCCATACATCCCGATATTGCATTTTCGCCATCCTCAGGCGTGCTGCCATGGGCCGCAACTCCTGTTGTCTCAAAAACTGTTCCATCCGTTAAAGTCACCTGACAGGAGTCAGCTACCATGTTAGGAGCTTCACCGCCTGTAGCCGACGTAAAACCGGAAGCAGATTCATCCATACTAAGTTCCAGCATGGCAATTCCCTTTTCCCCGTAAATAGCCGGAAAATCAGCATCCGGTGTAAATCCGAAGGTAGGTATTTCTTCATGTGCTTTATAATATTCCATATCTGTCCAGTCACCCTGTTCCTCTGTCTGACCGAAAATAATTCGAATACGTCTTTTCAGCTCACAGCCACTGTCCAGAATATCTTTCATGGCATATATACAGGCCATGGCCGGCCCCTTATCATCCGTTACGCCTCTTCCATACATCTGTCCGTCTTTAATAACTGCCTGAAAAGGATCCGTATCCCAGCCGCTTCCTGCCGGAACCGTATCCAGATGTACCAGAATACCCATCAGCTCCTTGCCGGAACCAATTTCAGCATAACCGCATTCGCCATTACAATTCTTGGTACGAAAACCAAAGGAATCACATAACTGCAATACAAATTCCAAAGCCTTTGCCGGACCCTCTCCATAGGGATATGACGATTCACCTACCCTCGCAGCTTCCCCGGTTTTTGCAATACTCTTAATCGCAATTAATTTTCCCAGATCCTCCAGATATTTCTGATCAGATTGTTTGAATTGTTCCATTTTACGCCTCCGTGCTGAAGTTTACATAACTTTATAACCCATGTGAACCATCTGTTCCAGAAAAACAGTAGCACAGGCCATGGGTTCAATCACTGTCATATCACATTTTCTCAACTTTAACCTGGATCGAAGTTTATCTGTCAGATAATACATACCTGTGCAGCCCAGAACCGCCACGTTAATCCGCTGTTCTTCCCACATTTTAACACAAGCATCTGTCAAGTGTTCCAGTAGCATTTCTTCCTCTGACAGCACATCCTGCACCTGCATATCCACTTTCGTGACAGCCGCCAGATGCGTTTCATAGCCGTTTAGCCTGGCTTTTCTCTCTTCGCTTAAAATACCGGCACGATCCGTGGTAATAATTCCGATTCTCTCTCCCAATCCCATTGCCATCAACATGGAGGGCTGGTAAGCTCCCACAACCGGTATTTTCATAAATTCTCTGCATGCGTACACGCCCGGATCATCAAAGCAGTTCACGAATACACCGTCAAAGCCTTCCTGCTCAGCTTTTTTACCCAGTGGAATGACCTCTGCCCCATTTATGATACCTGTCACTTCTGATTCTACACTTGAATATCCATTTGTCAAAGACTGGATGAAAAGCTCTGTCTCCGGTCTCACAAACTGCCGCAGATAGACCAGGCACTCCTGCTCTATCTGCTCATAATCTCCCTTTACCGGAAGAATGATTTTTAATTTCATAAAAAACCTCGGTTCTTCTTATTCACAAAAAGGACGATAATCCACATCAAAGCCAAAGAAATGAGGTCCAAATACTTCCAGTCCCTTCGGGGTAGTCCATTCTTTTGGAGATGGCAGTGCAATAACAGAAACATTGGTTCCTTTCTTTCCATAAGGATTCATCTGTGGCATTTTCTCATCTTCATTAAAGACACAGATCAGATCCGGTGCCATGCAATAATAATCTCCATCTAACCAGCTCATAATATTTTCATTCTGATACCAGATTTGTAACTCATGTCCGGTATATGCTCCGGTTCCTTTGATCACTGTGGTTCCAACTGTATAACCGTCCACGGTATCCCATTCGTTGCTTTCAATTTCACCCTGGAACATGGCCTTGCCTTTTCCGGCTTCCACAACCGCGGATACATAATCCTTACCTGCTGCTTTATTCTCTAAAAATGCTTTACCAATCTGCTCTGCATAGCTGATTGCTCCTAAAATCAGGGCATTTTTTAATACCTTGGCTGTATTAACATGATCGCAGACAGAGATCATATTCTGGCTCACACATGCCAGAGCACGTACCATGTCTTCTCCGCGCATATCATCGTAAACATTACTGAATACTGCACCTTCGCCAAATTTATTCATAACACTCATCGGACACATCGGTACGTTCTGTAAATAATAGGTGGAATGCTGTAAACAAGGTACACTTCTGCCAGCCGGGTCACTATCCATGATCAGCTTACCGGAAACAGCTGCACAGTAAAATGCTGTTGCGGTATTCATGCCACCCAGTTCTGTGCTGGTAACAGCCTTTAATTCTTTTCCCATATAAGTTTCCAGCTGCTTCATGCAAAGAGTATAAGGGTTCTCCTTAGCCTCCGGAAGTCTGGCATATTTTTTGATTTCTTCTTCGGTCAGAGGTGAAATCGCACCACAGCCATAAGGTGTGCCGATCAGATCGTCATCCTCTAATTCATCAAAGCTGGCTAGTTTGAACTCGCCGCCCAGAGCAAAAGCCTCATCGATTAATGCAAAGCCTTCTTCCAGCGTACCACCGCCGCCGGTTCCTAAAATGGCACAGCCATATAAAATATTTGTTAAGTCTTCTCTTGATAAAATACGCATTAGATTTCTCCTTCTCAACTTACTTCTCTTTTTTCTTATTTATGTTTTCCGTAGGTCTCCCTGCTGTGGGTCAGCCCCATCTTAACCTGCAACTCCAATAACATCAGCGCAGTCTGGGCTGCCTCCAAAACCGGCACATCATATCCCTTTGCCAGTAGCTGTTCTTTTACCCGTTCTGCCACTTCGATCATAGCCGTACAGCCTAATACAATTGCCTGGGCATGTTTTTCCTCTATTTTCCGGATGCTTTTCTCAACCAGGGCATCCACCAGCCTGTCATGATCTGTTAATTCCATAACCGGCATACTTACATAACTTACATCCACAATACGTCCGTCTAAATGAGCTCCGGACACATGATGTTCGATCATCGGTACCACATTTTTAACAACAGTAACAATGGCTATTTTATCTGCTAACCCAAGTGCCAAATGTACTGCCGGCTCAAAGCCGCCATATACAGGTATATCTACAGCCTCTCTTGCAGCTCTTACTCCGGGATCACCAAAACAGTCAAGGAAATACCATCAAAACCATCTTTTTCTGCCTGGATGCATTCTGCAATAACCGGTGCCTGGGAAAGTGCCTCATCATATTCTGATTCAATGGTCTGGGGACCATTTTTAATCTGTCTGGATTCTAATACCGTATCTTTTCCCAGATATTTGCCAATATAAGCCTCTTCCTCTTTTGTCGTGGCATAGAGTACCGGGTCTAAATTCAATAATCGCATGTTTTACTCCATTCCCAACGGTTGTTGCTAGTTCTCTGCAATAACCGTGCAGTTTACATAATGATTTTCATTTACCCAGAACATCTCCGGAGCCTTTTCCTTACATTTCTCACAGCACTGGTTACATCTGGTGTGGAATGTACAGCCTGACGGCGGATTAATCGGACTTGGTATCTGTCCTTCCAAAGTCTTTAGTCCTTCCATACCGATGGTCTCCAGATCCGGAATGGCGTCAAACAATGCCTTTGTATATGGATGAATCGGATTTTTAAAAATCTCATCTGCGGGACCAAATTCCACGATTTTACCCAGATACATAACCGCTATTTTATTTGACAGTGCATGTACAACACCAAGGTCATGTGAAATCAGAATATTGGTCAGATGGAACTCATCCTTCAGATCCTTTAACAATTCCAGAATCTGTTTCTGACTGAATACGTCAATGGAACTGGTGGGCTCATCCAGTACTACCAGCTTGGGATTAGAAGCCAATGATCTGGCAATGGCGATACGCTGCCTTTGTCCTCCGGAAAACTCATGAGGATATTTATAGCAGGCATTTTCCGGGATTCCCACCATTTTCAGTAACTCTACAACACGTTTTAAACGTTCCTGTTCTCCCAGCTTTTCATATACATCAATAGGCTCTGCCACGATGTCCTTGATCAGCCATCTGGGATTTAAGCTCCAGAAGGGGTCCTGAAATACGATCTGCACATTTTTCTTAAAGGCATTACCATTCTTTTTCAGATCATCATAAACATCTACCCCATCAAAGAATACCTTGCCGTCTGTGGGGGCAAACAGCCCCAGAATGGTATTGACCAGTGTGGATTTACCACAGCCGGATTCTCCTACAATTCCCAGTACTTCACCCTTTTTCAGTTCAAAGCTTACACCGTCTACTGCTTTTAGAGTCTGATGTTTTTGATGTTTGATCTCATCATTGATATCAAAATATTTTTTGATATTGTCTACCTTTAATAGAACATCGGTGTCCACCACATCCAGATTTTCCTGTGATTTTGTATGTACTGCTTCCAATAATACTTTGGTATATTCGTCTTTCGGCTCTCTGACTACCTGTTCTACCAGACCCTCTTCCACGATTTTACTGTCATGGAGAATGGCAACCTTATCGCAGAATGCAGAAACCAAACTCAGATTATTGGCAATAAACAGAACCGTGATATTGTATTTCTCCTGCAATTCTTTTAAAAGCTTCAGAATGCTGGCCTGAATAGTAACATCCAAATTTCGGGTAGGTTCATCTGCGATCAAAAATTCTGCCCCGCAGCAAAGCGCCAGTGCAATAATCACACGCTGCCTCTGTCCGCCGGATAACTGGTGTGGATATTTCTCCATAATGCTCTCTGCATCTGCCAGTTTTACCTCTCCTAACAGACGGATTGCTTCAGCATAAGCCTTTTTACGATTCATACCCTTGTGATTCTTTTTCAGCACATCAATCATGGTGGTTCCCACTCTGAATACCGGATTCAGGCAGCTCATGGGATCCTGGAAGATCATGGCGATCTTCTGTCCGCGAATATTACGCTGCATCTGATGCTGACTCTTTTTTAATAAATCCTCGCCCTCATATAAAATCTCGCCGGACTCTATAATGCCGGGCGGGCACTGTAAAAGCTTTAATATGGTAAGAGCCAGTACTGTTTTTCCCTGACCGGATTCACCAACCAGACCATAGGTTTCACCTTTTTCTATTTTCAGTTCTTTAATATCCAGGACCGTTTTCACGCCCTCAAAAGATTTATGCTTTACCACTAAATCATGTATTTCAAAAAATGCCATATTCTCATCTCCCTACTTTTTCCGTGTCTTTGGATCCAGAATTTCCCGAACGGCATCACCCAGCAGATTAAAGCATAATACAGTGATAAAAATTGCGATTCCGGGGAAAATACAGCACCACCACTTATCCGGGAAATAACTCTGCCCGTTGGAAATCATAAGTCCCCACTCCGGCATTGGTGCCTGAGCGCCTAATCCCCAAAAGGACAAAGAAGCAACGGTTAAGATAACACCACCCATATCCATGGAAGCCTGTACGATAATAGGGCTTATGGTATTTGGCAAAATATGTTTGAAAATAATCTTCATACGGCTGGTTCCAATGGTCTCTGCTGCCTGCACAAACTTTCTCTCCTTTACGGAAATGGCCTGCCCGCGAACCAGTCGGGTATACCATGGCCACCAGGAAATGGCGATGGCAATGGTTGCATTAGTCAGACTCGATCCCAGTAAAGCTACCAGCGCAATTGCCAGTAACAGTGGCGGGAAGGACAGAAAAACATCAGTGATACGCATAATGACATTATCCACTTTTCCACCTATGGAACCGGCTATGGCACCTAACGGAACACCAATGATCAGCGCCAGACCAACAGCTAACACTGCTGCCCAGATAGATACTCTCGCACCGTAAATAACTCTGGTAAAAATGTCCCTGCCCAGCTCATCCGTACCAAAAAAGTAAGCAGCGCTGGGAGCCAGGAATTTCTCTGTAATATGTGTCTCATCTGCAATGTCCTCCGGATGCGGTACAATCCAGGGCGCAAAAATCGCCATAAGTACGATCAGAACCAATATAATCAAAGCCAATAAGGATAACTTATTCTTTGCAAGCAGATAAAGGCTTTTTTTAAAACTGTCTATTTTCGGTTTTAATGATTGTTTTATATTTTTCATGTGACATCTACCTTTCTATTTCCTATTACCTGTTTCGTTTCTGCTACAGACGAACACGGGGATCCGTGGCAATGATAATGTCAGCTATCAGATTCAGTATGATATAGCTTACTGCCCCGAAAATAGTGACACCAATGATCGCCGGAAAATCCAGAGACGTAATAGAAGAAGTGATATAGCTTCCAATTCCCGGCCAGCTGAAAATCGCTTCTACCAGGAATGTACTGGTTAAGGTATAGCCCATGGACAACGCCACATCTGTTGCCGTTGCTCCCAGAGAATTCTTCAAGGCATATTTCCAAAGCATCTTAAACTCGGTCAGTCCATAACTTCTGCCGGCCACAATATAATCCTCATTTAAGATTTCCAGCAATGCACTTCTGGTCATACGGGATACCAGCCCAATCGGGTAAAGTGCAATCGTGATGCAAGGTAAAATAATGTGTTGCAGACCATCCATGAACAAATTGAATTTACCGGTTAATATGCAATCTAATAACAGCAGTCCTGTAATATGAGGTCTGCTCTCAAAAATCGTTGCTGTGACACTAACCTGTCCGCCAAGAGGCAATACATTCAGAGTCTTGTAGAAAATCAGCTGCAAAAACAACGCAACCCAGAAAGTCGGCAATGATACTGCTCCTATGGAAAAAACACGACTGGCATGATCCAGCATTTTATCTTTTTTCTTGGCAGAATAAATACCCAGTGGAATACCTAGTACAATGGCCAGCACAAACGCCATAATAACCAGCTCCAGAGTTGCCGGAATATATTCACCCAGTTCCTCGCTTACCGGTTTATGAGTCTTTAAGGATTTTCCCAGATCTCCATGGAGTAAATCCCCAATATATTCCACATACTGCATATAAAGAGGATCATTTAGTCCCAATTCCTCTCTTGCCTGCTCCAGCTGTTCAGCTGTTGCTCTCTGCCCCGCCCATTTTACAGCCGGATCAGACGGCAGAACCCTGGAAATCAAAAAGGTAATTGTTACAACTCCCAATAGAACCAGTAAACTGCCCAGTATACGCTTACCAATATATTTCAGCATATTTTAAACCACACCTTTCCTGCCAATACGCCCGGGTAATTTCTTACCCAGGCGTGGTTTACATAAATCTTATACATTTTACTTCCATGATACTTATTTCAAGGAAGCTTACTTCGATGAAATTTATTTCGACGAAGTTTGTTTTACTTCATTGTGACCTTATAGTAGTCAATTGCACTTGGATATGCCGGATTCTCTTTTACATTTTCAACAGCCGGACTTAATGCATAAACAGTTGTCAGATCATATGGGAAAATGAAGTTTGCATCATCTACCAATTTCTTCTGAATCTCAATGTAATCCTGTTCTGCTGCATCTCTGTTGGAAGCTGTCTGAATCTGTGCATCATCAATCAGTGCATCGATTTCCGGATCATTCATATAAGCAAAGCCATAGTTAATGGTATCCTCACTATGTACCATGGAGATGAACCAGCTGGATGGATCTGCATAATCAGGCCACCACATGAAGCAAAGGATATCCTGTCTGTCATTAGGTTCTGTATTCTTTGCTTTATCCCACTGTGCATCCCATTCCATGGCATTGATCTCTAAATCAATTCCCAGTTTCTTTAAATTAGACTGCCATAACTGTGCAAAAGTAGCATAGCTGTCATCACCTGTAGGATAGGTAAAGTCAAGGGTAATACCCTGGCTTACATCTACACCTGATTTATCCAGATATTCCTGTGCTTTTTCCAGATCAAAATTATACTGGAACATTGTATCATCATGTCCCCACAAACCGGATGGAATCATACCATGGGACTGTACTCCGGTTCCACCTAATACATTGTTCACGGTTTCTTCATAAGGGAAAGCATAGGATAATGCACGTCTGAAATCTGCATTGTCCATATAATCAGCCTCAGAGTTCAGGCAAAGTGTAACGTTAATGAAAGTTTTTGCTTCATATATATTGACTTTATCAGTTTCTGCTCTCAGCGCTTCCAAATCCGTTGAAGAAAAACCGCTGGAAATCTGTGCCTCGCCTGTTTCCAATAACTGACGGCGTGCACTGGATTCAGAAACCTCTCTGACGATTACGTTCTGATACTGATTATCCTGCCAGCCATCTCTGTAATCTGCATATGCTTTTAATACGCAGGTATCACCTGTTGCCTGAGCAATAGTGTAAGGACCTGAACCGCCATCATTTCCTGCATTGAACCAGTCGGAATCCTGTGCTGCAGCTTCTTCACTCATGATATAAGCTGCATATGCTGCTGATGCGATCAGATCTATAGAAGCGGAATAGCTGCAGGTAAAGGTAACCTGATAATCACCTGTTGCTTCAACTTTTTCTACACTGTCCCAGATATAAGCAGCGCCCTGTCCGATTTCCATAGTACGGTTAATGGAATCTACGACTGACTTGGCTGTCATCTGTGTACCATCATGGAAGGTTACATCATCTCTTAATTCAAACACCCACTCTGTTCCGTCTTCATTGCTGGTCCAGGAAGTTGCAAGTGCAGGTTCTACTTCACCGGTTTCATCATTATAATAAGACAGTGTTTCATATACATTTTTCAAAATCATAACACCGTTGGAGTTCTCACTGCTGGGATCCAGGGTAACATATGGTAAGCTGGCATAGGCATGATATAACACATTGCCTTCTACAGAAGTGCTTTCCTGTGCGCCGGTCTCCTCTCCTCCTTCAGTTGCTGATCCGCAACCACTTAAAACAGAAACACCAAGTGCTGTGCAAAGTAACATAGCCAATAATTTCTTTTTCATATTGCTCCTCCTCTTTAAATCGCTAAAGTCTACAAATTTATTCTATACTTTACAGGATTTTCTTTTCTTTTGCATCGGTTTAAAGGCAAAAAATAAGCGTCTTTCATTGTCCATTTGGACAACAAAAGACGCCTTTCTTACACTTTTGGTTACCATAAGGTGATTTGCTATACCCTATGCTTCTTATTTTCCTGTTTTTCCAACAAACGCTCCAGTGCCATAGCCCTGTAATAATTGTAGGATTCCGGCATGAACGCCACATTTAAACGCAACAGCTCATTGATTTTACGGATACGGTACTTAATGGTGTTCTTATGCAAAAACATTAATTCTGCTGTTTCCGCAATATTAGAATGGGCATCCAACAAGTAAACAGCCAGCGTACGATGCAGTTCCTTTTCCATTTCTTTGTCATTTTGCACCAAAGGATTCAGTATTTTCAAATAATTCTGTACTGCCAGCTCGCCCTGGGCGATCAGTTCTTCACACTCTTCGGCAAAACGAATTTCCTGGATAGTATAAACTGCTCTGGGCAAATAGATTTTAGAAACAGCATCTGTAAAATTACCAATTGCCACATAATCAAGTCTGGCATCTGCCGTACTGCCAATATAATTGCAAAGGTACAGAGAAGAGGACATTCCCTTTTCTTCCAAATCTGCTGCCAGCTTATCTGCCAGATCATAGGCATTTTTATCCTGTATCAGATCAATAAAAACAACCAGATTCTTCTCATAAATATCTGCGATTAGAATATTGCTTTCATCTTTCAGGGTTTCTCTGGCACATTCCAGCATGCTTTGTAACTGATTTTCATCCTGGTGTTCTATGCCGTGTTGCTCGTCCTTCTGATTTTGCAAATAATGTCTTTTTATCCAGGGAAATCGGCTGTACAACGCCCTTCTTTCCCATGATTCCGTTACACTGTTCCAGTATCTTATCAAAACTGTTTTCCAGAAATCTCGGCCACATGGCATAGCCCATTGCCTGCTTCTCTCCATTAGCAAGGATAATTGAAAAATGGGTTCTGTCACTGAGCATCTTGAGCAACGCATCCATACTCCGCTGATGGCTCGGCAGCATGGAGATACGATCTAATATCTCCGGTACAAAATAAGTATCCCTGATCTGATCCTTTAAAATAGCTTCCTCTACCTCAGAAATCACCTCACTGTAGCGGAGATTATACAGATTTTCCGGCATACATATCAATGGGAAATTCAGTTCATCCGCCAATTGAATCAAGCGCTTGTCAATCGCAGGTAAAATCATACCCACATAATATAAAATCAGTCCCACATCCCCGGTGGCACTTAATTTACGTAAAATCGTACACTGTGCATCCACATCCGTCTTCACACCGGCAAAGCAGGAAATAATCAGCTCTCCTCCATTGAAAATGATCTTCTCATAAAGATCATCCATAACAGAATCGTCATCATAACATTCCAATACTGAAACTGCTGCAATCAGTCTGTTTAATCCATTTTTTCCTGCAATTACACTGGCTTCCCGTAAACATGGCAGCTGCATTGCTTCCGCTACTGAAACACTCATTTATGAGACCTCCGTTACTTTGGTTTTTTATTTTCTTCTAACCACTGATTATATCTCTTTTCAAATTCCGTTTGCGAAATATTTAGTTTCTCAGCCCCTCTATTTTTTAAATAATCCTTTTCAAATACCGATGTAAAAATTTCTTCTTCTCTTCCTTCTTCTCTTCCTTCTTCTCTTCCAATCTCCTGATTTTCCAAATCTCTCATATGCAATGTCATATATTCCGTCCTCCATTCCTCATGATTTCTGGTTTTTACTACGGCATTCTGTATTCGTCCGGTGAAATCATCCACTACCTCATGATGCACCACATACTGCAAAAAATTTTCCATACGCGCAGAAACGTCTTTTGCAGTTCCATCTGCACATAGAAAAATTTTCTGTGCTTCATCCCCTAAAAATAACTTTGGCATCTCTACATCATACACCGTATTCTCATCATCCTCCGCATATATATCCAGACGTACACCACGCCCAACAGCAGTTATTTCTATTGCCTTCTGCTTTTCCGGATAAATAATTCGAATTATTTTACGGTTCAAGATCATTTCCAATAATTCTTTGCATAACCCCGGATCATCATAAAGTACTTTACAATACATAAAGTCATCTGAAAATTCCAGTTCTTCATATTTCTTTTCACTTTTTGCCATTCTTTCTGTCCTTTCATATGATGCAGAAAGAATCAGCATAAGCCTGTGCCCTGTCTGTCTATCCCCCTGCATATTTAATTGTTGTAAGCAAGGAGTTCTGCGGGCATCCGCTTGAGACATTGCAGGTTGCAATTAGAATTGTCTTTAGAGTATTTTAGAAAACATTGCTTGTGGTCAAAGTATATCATAGCCTTATATTTGCCTTCAATCATAACTTTTGCTAAAAAAATAGAAAACACCTACTGCTGTATTATTCACCGAAGCTCCCCCCACTAGCATCCTCAAGTCTAAGATGGGTGTATATTCATCGTAACTAATATATCCCTTGAATTCCATTTTTTTCGGTAAAATGTTGTATTTATATAAAATAGTACAGACTTTCCCCATCTCCTTGATGCGAATAAAAAATGCACATATTGCTACAGGTATAAAAATGGGGAATCCACAACAGATTCCCTCCTCTTTGTTTATCATTCTTTGATTTCAGCTTCAATATATCTACTCATTTCCTGATAGAACAATTCAGCTTTCTCCAATTGTTCCTCCGCATCCGCTTTTGAAACAATATAGTAATCATCATAATCACTCTTATTCCTGATCTGGAATGATTCCATTACTATCTTTGAATATTGTTTGTCAAAAATTCCTTCTTTTACATAATCCTTCTGAAAACAGGCAATTACCCCTGCATGTTTTGAAAAGTCTTTACTATCCAGAGCAAGTACAGCTCTTGTTGCCGAAAAGATTGCATAATACGAGCGACCTATTGAATCCTTATAAAGGCCACCAGAAAGAAGTAATCTGGAGGCCTTCAATTTCTCTTCTGCCGTTTCTAAGCGATGCTTAGCCAAACTAACCTACGTTTCATTATGCACTGATTCTTACCCCTTCGTTCATAATATTTCTATAATACGGTAAATCATACTTCATTTTTTCAAATTCTGCCTGTGAAATCACGGTAGGTGAAATTACAATATCATATTCAAAAGCAACTTCAAATGATTCATCCCATACTCTCTTTAATGTCTTTTCTGCCTGTTCCCTCGATTCATCAACAATAGCTACCATATCTATGTCTGACTCATTATCATTATCATTTCTCGCATAGGAGCCATATAAGTATACAGAAACCAGATGCTCTCCATAACATTCACGATAAATTTTAGCAATAAGTTTTGTAATTGTATTCAACTCGCTTTTTGTACACATATAGCCACCTCCTATCCTTTTCTTATTATAACCAATATCTGAGAGATTGAAAAGAAACTCTTTATGAAAAAGATAATAGTAAAAAGAAACCTGTCTGATTGTAACATTCATGAAACAGGTTTCTTTTCATTTTCTGCTATTTAACCGGCACATAATAAAACGTTGTGCATTCCGGTTTCCAACGGTACTGCGTCTGAAACTGAGTCTTTCCCTTTACCTCGGTCACATTCGTTGCCATGGCAAATAATATCCTGCCACCCGGCAGTTGTGCATATTTGGCACCCTCCCACTGGAAAGTTGCCTCATATGGCGCAATTACCTGTACCGCTTTTTCGTCTTCATTATTATAGGTGTACAAGCCGCTGTATCCCCAAAGGACAAAGTCTGTATCTGTTCCCGGCATAAGTAAATCAAAAGGTATTACTGCTTCTTCTCCAAAAATTTCGGTTTGAACATCTTCCAGTGCGCCGGTTTCAGGGTTGATTGCTGCAATTCCTGTATTAATTCCTGTATTATTACCTGTTTCTTTATCCAGTAAAACAGTATAGACTCTGCCATCTTTTCCCTGCCCAAGTGCACTAAGCATGGTAGTCTCATAGGTCTCTAAATCCGGTCTCGATATCAGCTTTCCTTCTTTATCTAACACCAAGCAGCTGTCACTGGTGGTCCTAAGATACAGATATCCCTTGTCGTCCATTACCATTCTTCTGACAATCAGGTATCCATCTTTTGCAAACTGTTTAATGGAAAAACTGTTCTCCAGCTTACCAGCCTGGTTGATTTGCCAGATCTCACATTTCATCTGCTCGGTATTCCAATAATAAACTGCGGCGGCATATAGCATGCCATCCGTTCCTTCCGTCATACATACCACCCGGGTATCTTCCATTGGAAAATCCGTGTAGAAAGGCTCTGAAGTACTGCTGCCAAATTCCATTTTCTGGATACCGTTCCATCCGCAAAGATAAATGCAGTTTGCTCCCGCTGTCATGGAATACAGTTCCACATCTCCTGTGTATGGAATTTCCTGGTACAATGTTCTGTTTTGCAGTATATCCTGCTTTGCTGTTTCATTTTCTGCGCCTGTTGGTTTATTCGCCGCATTCTCTGTCTCATCCTGGCTGTCTGATGAGTCATTTGCCAGCGATTCCTCCAGTACATAAGTTCCTGCCGCAATCTGACTTCCCAGTTTTGTTACACTGTAATCCCTTTTCGCATAAAAATCTATAATCTGCAGCAGTTCCTCATCTGACATTTCCGCCTCCGGGAAAAAGAAAGTGCTGGTCTTTGCTACAAATGCCACACCTTTGCCCGCATAGTCCTGATAGTCCTCTAACAATGTCAGTTCTCCCTTAGGGAACCGGCCTTCCGCCTCGTACACCATGCGAAGTTCTGCCATTCGTTTTTCTTCCGCATCCGTATATGGTCTGTTCTTATTATCATATCCCACGAAACTCTTCGCTGCGTCAACATAATATTCTTCCAGCTTTTCATGATTCATGGCTTCCATTCGAGCCTTTACCAGATATACTGCTGCACTTACTGTCATGGAGAGTAATAGGGTTAATGCTGCCGCCAGAATCAGAGCCTTTTTCCAAGTCAGTTTTCCTCTCTTTCCATCAGATTTTCTATCTGGCAAACTGTTCTCTTTTTTCTCCGGCAAACCATTCAAAACTCTTGTGATTCTATTTTGAAATTCCTCTGACAGTTCAATCGTCTCTTTTCCTGCCATGGAAAATAATTTCTGATCCCATTCCCGTTCTGTCATCCTATTTGTCATTTTATTCATAAGCCCTCCTTTCTACAATTTTTCCCGAAGCATTTGTTTTGCCCGGTGCAATCTGGATTTCACAGTACCTTCCGGAACCTGTAAAATCCTTCCGATTTCTACGATGGAAAACCGTTCGTAGTAAAATAATACCGTTACGCTTCTAAATTCCTCCGGCAAAGTCATCACCACCGCCAATAATTCCTGATGCCCCTCCTCCGATACGCCCTGTAATTCTTCCGTATCTTCAATATATTGCAGCCTCTTATTCTTCTAATAGATTCGTCTGGCTTCATTTACCACAATCTGTAATATCCATGGTTTGAATTTACCCTTATCTTTTAAATGATCCAGTTTCTCATAGGCTCTTACAATGGCTTCACTCACTGCATCCTCTGCCTGTGTTTCATTTCGCAGGATACTGAGCGCAAGCCGATACATATTGCCCTGCAGGCTGGTCACTTCTGCTGCAAAATCATTCTTGTTCATCCTACTCAAAGCATCACCTCCTGTCCGTCTTTATCAAATTGTATATGTTTTACAATTCTGATTTTGTTCTTTCTATCTATTAGACCGGCTAAAAGACAAAAAGGTTCCCGTAAAAAAAAGTTAATTCTCTTTTTTACAGGAACCTTCGATTTTAATACCAATATATAAAATAATTTTTATTTGATCTCGTAAATCCAGCCTTCCGGAGGTGTGATTCTACCCATCTGAATACCAGTCAGTGTATCATACAGCTTCTGGATAACCGGACCCATCTTCTCCATACCGCTTGGGAAGCAGATTTCTTTGCCATGATCATTGATCTTTCCAACAGGAGAGATAACTGCAGCCGTACCACAAAGACCACATTCTGCAAAATCTTTTACTTCTTCAAAATCAATTTCTCTTTCTTCTGCTTCTAAGCCCAGAACTTCTTTTGCAACATACATCAAAGAACGTCTGGTAATAGAAGGTAAAATACTGTTTGACTTAGGAGTTACAACCTTGCCATCTTTTGTTACAAAGATAAAGTTAGCTCCACCGGTCTCTTCTACCTTTGTTCTGGTAACTGCATCCAGATACATATTCTCATCAAATCCTGCTTTATGAGCATCTACAATGGCATGTAAACTCATGGCATAATTAAGACCAGCTTTGATATGACCAGTTCCGTTTGGTGCTGCACGGTCAAAATCACAAACACGAATAGTAATTGGCTTTGCGCCACCCTTGAAGTAAGGACCAACAGGTGTACAGAAAATTCTCATCTGATATTCATCGGATGGTTTTACACCAATAACAGGACCTGAAGCAAACATGAAAGGTCTGATATAAAGTGTTGCACCTGAACCATAAGGAGGAACCCATGCTTCATTTGCTTTTACAACGGCTTCAACAGCCTTGATAAATTTCTCTTTAGGGAAAACAGGCATTTCCAGTCTCTTACAGCTGTTCTCCATACGTTCTCCATTTAAATCTGGACGAAACATTACGATACGTCCGTCTTCTGTTGTATATGCTTTCAAGCCTTCAAAACAAGACTGGCTGTACTGTAACACGCCGGCACATTCACTCATCTGGACTGTTGCCTCGCCGGTAAGAGTTCCCTCATCCCATTTGCCATCCTTGTAATTTGCTACAAATCTCAAATCTGTTGGCATATAGCCAAAGCTAAGGTTTGCCCAATCAATGTTTTTCTTTTCCATTTTCATTACTTCCCTTCTTGAGCATTGTTTTCTCCTGAAATGCAATCACGCATTTCAGACAACATACTTCTTTTCCCGAAATATTCTTACAAGTATTTATTTTATCGCTGTAATCCATGAACGTCAAGACAAAAGGAGCTGTCTGGGCAGGGTACTCCTATGCTAAATAATCAGAATTGTGATAACTTAAAGTTATATCTTTTCTTCCAGTTCTAAACTGTAGTTTAAATGGATTAAAGCAAACCGAAAGGGACGACTATATCACTCTGAGAGGCTCGCTTTTAGTGTAAAGAGCCGGATTAGCTGTATATGGTATGCTCTCAGGCACATTCGTATTACGGTAAGGACATAGCGGCACATAAGGCTGTAAACTACACAGCCCAAGTGCCGATGTCCTTACAGTACCTGATCGCATACCATATACAGCTAATCCTTACATTACAGCAAAGTCCAGCCTCGATGAGTGATATAGTCATCCCTTTCTTTGTACTTTATTCCAATTTAATCTGCAGTTGCCCCAGTCTGTAGCCAAGACCAGACTATTGCAACTATTCATTTGCCGTAGCTGTGGTCTATGCACCACCAGGCACCACAAACTGCAGCTTAAAGGAACTAAACATTGCCGTAAAACGAGGTTCAGCCGTGTATCGTATGCGAACAAGCACTGTAAATACGTCTGTACTTAGTTCGCGTCTTGTGCGAACTTATGTACGGCTACGTGTTTACCGTAGTGAGAACGGGCTTGTGAGCATATGATACACGGCTGAACCGTCACATTAATAGCAATCCTTATTCCTTTAACCTACATTTCCTCTAAAAGCCCTCTCATAAACCTGTATCACCTGCTCCCTTGTTGGGAGAATCTGGTTGTCTGCCATGCAGGTATCATGTAATGCCAGATCTGCCAGTGCTCCAAAATCTTTTGGATCCACCTTCCCCAGTTTTTCCAGAGATTCAGCAATTCCTACTCTCCGGCTTAGGTCCCGAATGGCACTAACACCTGTCTGGAAAGCCTGTTCCGAAGTCATCTGCTCTGCTCCGGCTATATGGAAGGCAGTTATAATCTTTTTAAATCGTTCTCTTACCACAGGCGAATTCCCATTAAACTCCATTACAAAGGGAAGCAAAACTGCATTGCATACACCATGGGGCAGATTATAATGTCCTCCCAGCGCATGTGCCATGGCATGCACCATACCAAGGCCGGCATTACTAAATGCCATACCTGCCACATTTTCTGCATAAGCCATCATAGACCTGGCTTCTTCATCCTGTCCATTTACATATGCTCTTGGCAGATTTTCAAAAATAGCTTCCATCGCCCAGTAAGCATCCTTATCCGTTACCGGATTTGCCCGCAGAGCAAGTGCTGCCTCTATGGCATGGGTTAGTGCATCCATACCGGTTGCTGCCGTCAGCTTAGGGGGCATGGACATCATAAAATCAATATCATCAATAGCGATACTTACCATGCAATTGGTATCCACCATTGCCATTTTACTGTGTTTTACCGGATCCGTCACAATATAAAAGCTGGTACACTCGCTTCCGGTTCCGGCTGTGGTATTCACTGCCACAATAGGAATCCCGGATTTGACTGATTGATCCACACCCTCATATTGTTCAACGCTTCCGCCATTAGCGACCACAATAGAAACTGCTTTGGCCGTATCAATGGCGCTGCCACCACCTACTGCTACCAACAGATCCACTGCCAGTTCTCTTGCCGCGTGAATACACTCATTGACCACATCTATGGTAGGATTGGGTTTTACCTGATAATAAATAGCATATTCCACATTTCCCTGTAACAGTGCATCTCCTACCCGTCCGGCAGCACCGGACTCATAGAGAAACGAATCTGTTACAATCAAGGCTCTGTGAATTCCCATTTTTATCAATTCCTGCGGTAATAATCCCAAAGCACCTTTTCCAAAAAATGTTGTTTTTACTGCATTGATTCTCTCAGCCATGGACTAACTCCATTTCTTTTACTATGCTTCATCACTTATTTTGCTGCATTGCACACCACTTGAACCGGATCCCATATAGCACTTACTGAAGAAGAATATACAAAATCAACACTTCCCAGCTGTTCCACGGTCATCCCTGCCTGAATGGCAACTGCAATGGCATTGATTCTGGCAGATACATTCTTTCTCCCCCATGCCTGGGCTCCAAGTACCTGTCTGCTTGATGCGTCGTACACCAGCTTGATCATAATACGATTGGGATTAGGGCAAATACCCGGTCTGTCATTTCCACCTGCTATTACACTTTTTGTATGTACACCGTTTTTTCTGGCTTCCAATTCAGTCAGCCCTGTTCTGGCAATCTCAAGATCGGCTACCTTAATAGAAGATGTCCTTAAATTTCCATTCTGTAACAGTGCACAATCCCCTACTGCATAGATATCGGACACCGATGTTTCCAAAGTGCTGTCAATCATAATTGCACCATTAGGAGCCAGTGCAGCACCAACGCTGGCTGCCAGTTCACTGTTTGGTGTAACCCCCATTGCCACGATACATAAATCGCAGTCATAGGTGTTTTTATTGGTAACTACTTTTTCCACAAAAGTTTTTCCGGTAAATTTGGTGACAGACTCTCCCATGGAAAATAATACGCCTGCTTCCTGCAATTCCTGTTGGATCATGTCGCTGACTTCTCCATCAAAATCAGGCAGTAGCTTATTTTCTTTTTCGATAATCCGCACCTGTCTGCCGAGCTTCAGAAAAGCTTTTGCAATCTCCAAGCCGGCATAACTGCCACCGAGAATACAAATATCCCGCACATAAGGTGTCTTGGTGTATTCCTTTAAAAATAGCAGATCTTCTACATTTTTAAACACCTGTACACCCATCTTATCTGCTCCCGGTACCATTGAAATAATATTCCTTGATCCGGTTGCCAGCACAAGCTTATCATAATGATCTATAAATGTGCGCCCTGTTGTCAGATCCTTAACTGTAATCTGTCTTGCCGCCTGGTCAATCTGCGTCACCTCATGCCGCAGATGTGCTTCCAGATGCTCAGCCTGAAGTGCCATCTCTTTTGCAGTAATAGCTTCCTTCAGGGTTTCCATGCTTTCGGTTAAATAATGAGGCAGCCCACAATTTCCACAGGTATAGAAGCCATCCTTCTCATATACCACAATTTTAGTGCCCTGCTCTCCTGCGGAAAGCTTATGTGCAGCCGAAACACCGGCTTCTATGCTTCCTATCACAATAACCTTCATAATGCCATCTCCATATCTTCTAATTATTTACCAAGAATCGGTGGTGAATCCACAATACCCACTATAAAAGCATCAATTGGTGCTTCTCTGTCAATTGCATGCTGTGTAGTCTCATCTGTTGTTACCAATACCATTTCCCCGATTCCTGCACCAATGGTATCTCCGGCCACGATCATATCCTCTCTGGCTCCATAAACAGGTTCTACCAATAACAGTTTATAACCTACCAGATTTTGCATTTTACGGGTAGATACCACGGTTCCCATCACTGTTCCAAGAATCATATCTGTACTTCCTTTCTTTCATGATCTACAACACTGTAACCAATTGTCCCTGGCTCAGTAGAAAAGCATTTCCATCATCCGTATCAATGTGAAAGTCCAGTCGATAATTATCGCTGACCCGTATCACCACGCCTTCCATGATACCCGGTTTTGCACCACCCACCTGTACACGTACACGGTCTCCATTCTGCACACCAAACCGTTCAGCATCTGATGGTTGCATATGAATATGCCTGTCTGCAATAATAACCCCTTCTGATATGGTAATATCACCAAGCGGTCCACGCAGAACTACTCCCGGTGTTCCTGATACATCACCGGATGACCTTACCGGTACCTGCAATCCTAATGTTCTGGCATCTGTATATGACACCTCAACCTGACTTTTTTCTCTTTCAGGTCCCAGAATACGCACTTTTCTGATATTCCCTCGGGGACCAATTACCTCCAGCGTTTCCTCACAGGCAAATTGTCCCGGCTGGCTTAGCGGTTTCTTAGGAGTCAGCTGATAATTTCTTCCAAACAATCGGTTGACATCATCTCTGGTCAAATGGATGTGTCGTACAGAAATTCCTGTGGGTACACTTCTATCCCTCGCCTGCAATTCCTGATAAACAGCCGCTGTCACAATGGAGATCAGCTGTTCTTTTGATATGTTTTTATATTCCATTGCTACACCTGACATTTCCACTTTCTGATGTTTTCCCTATCCTGATAACATCTGCAAAGTTCTTACAGTGTTGGCATACAATCTCCCACGCTGCCATGAGGTCTTGGAATGACATGTACACTGACTACTTCACCAATTCTGGAAGCTGCTTCGGAACCGGCTTCTGTGGCTGCCTTTACAGCACCTACATCACCCTGCACAAATACAGTTACCAGACCTGCTCCAATCTGTTCCTGACCTACCAAACGTACATCTGCTGCCTTTAACATAGCATCTGCTGCTTCGTAGCTTGCTGTCAGACCATATGTTTCTATCATTCCCAAAGCCTCCAACTTAGAGGTTTCTAATTCTTTTTTTGCTGTTTCTGCTGCCATGATAAAATACCCTCCGTTTTCTTATTTACCTGCCGGTCCTTTTTTTGGTAAGATTCTTGCAATGTCTGCGTGAGGTCTTGGAATCACATGTACTGCATGCAATTCTCCTACTCTAGATGCGGCTTCTGCACCGGCCTCTGTTGCTGCCTTTACAGCACCTACCTCTCCTGTTACCACAACTGTGGTCAGACCTGCACCAATGGTATCTGAACCAACAAATTCCACATCTGCTGCTTTTAACATAGCATCAGTTGCTTCGATATTTCCTACAAGACCCTTGGTCTCGATAAATCCAATTGCTTTTAACATAGCGTCCTCCTGTTTCTTTGGAAATTATCCCGATAAAGTAATCATACATTTGTAAAATGTATGCATTTATAAAATGCATGAAAATGCATGCTTTTACAAAGAAGGCATACATTCTCCTACGCTGCCGTGAGGTCTTGGAATAACATGTACACTAACCACTTCTCCTACACGGGAGGCTGCCTCAGAACCAGCTTCGGTTGCGGCTTTTACAGCACCTACATCCCCCTGTACAAATACGGTTACCAGACCTGCACCAATCTTCTCCTGACCTACCAGACGTACATCTGCTGCCTTTAACATAGCATCTGCTGCTTCATAGCTTGCTGTCAGACCATATGTTTCCACCATGCCCAGTGCTTCCAGTTTAGATGTTTCTAATTTATTGTCTGCCATGATATATTCTCCTTTTCTACTGAAGTTCTTCTTTGTTTTCTATGCTGCCGGTCCCTTAGGAGGCATAATCTTTTCCAGATCAGCATGTGGTCTTGGAATCACATGTACGGCGTGCAGTTCTCCAACTCTGGATGCAGCTTCCGCACCTGCTTCAGTTGCAGCTTTTACGGCACCAACTTCGCCCTGTACTACAACACATACCAATCCTGCTCCGATTGCCTGGGAGCCTACAAACTCAACATCAGCAGCTTTTAACATAGCATCGGTTGCTTCAATATTACCTACCAGTCCTTTAGTTTCAATAAATCCAATTGCTCTTAACATATTCCCTCTCCTTCCGTCGTCTCAGGCGACCTGTTTTTCCTTATATGATTCTAAGTCCGCCCTCTGCCAGCATGCATCGTCTCTTTCTGCAAAAGCTCTTGGCACAGGTGATTCCTTCACCGGTTGGTCCGGCAATTGTCATCGTACAATACCCTTCTCCGCCAATACCGACACCAGCCTTTGTGCAGCTGTTTTTTACATAAATAGTGGTTTCAATCAATCTGGCAAACTGTGTCATATGATTTACATCTTTACTGAAAATAGAAGCTGTATGACGGTTTCCATGCTCTGCAGCCAACGCATATTCCATAGCGGTTTCAAAGCTCTGGCAACGAACTACCGGCAAAACCGGCATCATCTGTTCTACCATAACAAAAGGATGATCTGCTGGAACCTCACAAACAGCCAGTCTGCACTGCTCCATGCCGGTTACACCGATCTGCTCCAGTATTCTGGCTGCATCCTGTCCGACCCATTTCTTGTTTACTTCATAGCCCTGTCCGTTTTTCTTAGGCTGCAGACATATCTTCACCAGCTGTTCAGTCTGTGCTGCATTTAATAAATAGGCACCGGCTTTTTGGATTGTATGAAGAAAACCATCACAATTCGGTTCCACCACAAAGACTTCTTTTTCTGCAAAGCACAAAATATTATTATCAAAAGAAGCGCCTTCATAAATTTTCTTTCCGGCCAATTCCACATCTGCTGTTTCATCCACAATAACCGGTGGATTTCCGGCTCCGGCTCCAATACATTTCTTACCGCTTCTAAGCAAAGCATTTACCATGCCCATGCCTCCGGTTCCGGCCATAAGTCGGATCTTTGGATTAGCTGCGAGCTGATCCACGGAATCCATGGTGGGTTCCCGTAACATGGTCAGAAGGTTGGCCGGTCCGCCTGCTTCTATGATTGCCTTATTTAAAACCTGCAGGCAATCTGCTGATACCTTTTTGGCTCTTGGATGCACATTATAAACAACTGTATTTCCGCCGGATATCATACTGATAGTGTTATTGATAATTGTTTCTGTAGGATTCGTCGTAGGTGTTATGGAACAAATTACACCAAATGGTGCATATTCCTCCAGCATAAGTCCTGTATCACCACTCATGGCTTCTGTGCTTAAGCATTCCGGTCCCGGTGTTTTATTGATAACGGCAAGATGTTTTTCCACTTTATCCTCATATCTTCCCATGCCCGTTTCTTCCACGATATTCCTCGACCATTCCTCCACATGTGCTCTTGCAGCACGACGAATGGCCTCCACGATTCTCTGTCTGTCTTCTATTTTATAATTTGTAACCCAGTCACGCTGTGCTTTCCACGCCGCTTCCACAGCATCCTCAGCCTTATCAAACACCCCCAGTTCTCCGTTGACACTGGCTGTTCCTGTGCTGACATTCTGACGAAACACCGGTTCACTCATTCTGCCGGTACTTCCCTGTGATACTGTGTTCCCCGGAGCATTAGCTGTCGTTTGCGACATTTGCATGCCTGCTATTACCTGTTTTACAATGGATTCTATCTCCTGTGAACTAATGTCCATGCTTATGTCCTTTCTGTGATTTGTTAGCATACTGATTGCCTGCATCCCATGCACTACAGCTGGGAAAGCATTCTCTTAACCACTTCGTTCATAACCTGTTCTCTTGGAATACCTGTAGCCGGTGCTTCCTTCTGAGTCACTAAGGATGTCTGTGCTGCCGCCACTGACTGTTTTATGAGCATCGGCTGTGAAACAGCTGCCGATACCGGCTGTGAAACAGGCATTGGTCTTGAAACAGGCTCTGGTCTTGCAACCGGAGTTGCGGCTGACCTTGGAGCAGACAGTGTTGCAGGTTTTACCAATGGAGTTACCCCCGGTAACACTTTTGTTTCCACTACAGACTCTTTTCTTTCAACATCCCATGTTTGAGAATAGTCTTTTTCCTGAAGCAGCCCAAGCATTCCAGCCGAACACTCTATGGCCTCCATACGCTGAAAAGCTTCTTTCACACTGGTACCCCATACCATACATCCATCGTTATGTATCAACATCCCATGTTCAGTTCTGCAAAAAGACACTGCCCTCTGGGCTATCTCTTCCATAGATGCGGTATCCAGGCATGTGATTTTGCCTAATGCCCTGATAGCTGGTGAAAAGAATGCTGTCGGAATATCCTGTTTTCTAATTGCACACGCATTTGCCCTTGGTGGATATCCATGAAGGATTGCTGCAATTTCTTTATTTTCTCCATATAGTTTCAAATGAATTGGCAGATCCTCCGGCAGTACCTTGGGTTTAGAGCTCATTGCCTGCTTTCCATTCAAATCTACGCGGACCAGCATATCCTGCGTCAATGCCCCTTTATCGGCTCCAAGTGTTGTGATCCAAACTGCATTCGGACCAACCCGTACACTCAAAGAACCATCTCCTGCAATGGCATATTCTTTTGCATCCATCCGGCCTGCGATCTCAATTATGGCTTTCTTCGCTTCAAAATCAGAAGGATAATATACGCCTTGTATTATCATGCTTTTATGCCTTTCCGGGTATTGATAATACCCGTATTATCAATATTATCTTTATTCTTATCGTTTTAATGGCGGGATCTGCAGCATAGCCCTGACCTCATCCGGTGTCATTGGCATCATACCCTTAGCCTTCACAATATCTGACACCTCTCCGATGAGAGCAGCATTATTATCTACGCGAACTCCCGGTGCGATATAATCCGAATCTTCGAATCCGATACGAACTGTTGTCGCTCCCATATCAAGTGCTACTTTTACCATTTCCCAATCTTCTCTGTGAGCCTGGGTGTAACCCCAGAGTACATCATTTCGATTTGGGAAATTCTCATATAGTGCATCAATCATATGCTTTAATGCAGGAACCGTTGCCGGCATCTCTCCACCATGACCAAACACCAGTGCAAACAATATTGGCTTTACAAAATCAAACTGCTCTGCCAGTTCTCGCACAGTATTGATCATACCTACTTCAAAAACTTCTATTTCAGGACGCTTATTATTTTCCAAAATCTGCTGTACACAATATCTCACATCCTTAATAGGATTTAAATATACAGCCTCTCCCAGATTCACACTGCCCACATTCAAACTGGTAGCCTCTACAAAAGGTGCATAGCATGGCTGACAGCGCTCTTCTATGGTCAGATCCGATACTCCGCCGGTGGAAATCTCCACCACAATATCACAGGCTTCTCGAATATAAGCAACCGTTTCTTCCAGCAAACTCAGATCAGGGGTCAGTCTGCCATTTAAATCTCGTACATGTAAATGTACCATTGATGCACCATTCTTATAGCACTCATACACATCCCTGGCAATTGCTCTGGGATTGATGAGAATATCTGTCGCTGCTACAGGTGCAACTGAAATCATTATTTTCTTCATGTTGGAAAACTCCCTGTTTCTTATCTGACTTTCTCTTTTACTATTATGATTTAATTTCTATCCGCTTACTTCCAATAAACGTAATGATCTGTCACTGTTTTCTCAATCAGCTCTACCTGACGATTTTCTATTACCTCGATCATCTGACGATGCAGATTTATGAAATTATCAATATCTCCATGCTGCAATACATCCCGTACAGTCTGTCTTCTGGACGGCAGTGTTAATCTGGTAATGTATTCCGTAATAGTCACCAGCTGGGGATTATGAGTTCCCTCTGCCATCAGCAGATGAAATTCCTTATCATACTCCATCACAGCATCCACGGAAGGGGTCGGATTATGCATTTCTTTATCCATCAGATTCAGTAAATCCCGCATCTCTGGCAGAATCTCCCTGGTCTCCGGCTTATCCATAATGACATAAAAGGTTCCAATATCGATTACGGAACGAAGCTCGACAAAATCCTTCCAGCTGTTTTTCTGGAGAATAATACTATAAAGCAAAGGATCCAGCATCTTTTGGTTATAGGTCTCACTTACAAATGTTCCGTCTGCCCGCTTAATATAAACAACACCATAGGCCTGTAGTTTTTTAATTGCCTCCCGTACAGAATTTCTGCCGGCTCCGTACTTTTTACACAGCTCCATTTCTGTTGGAATCTGATCCCCAGGACACAATCTGCCCTCGATAATATCAGTAATGATATCATCCATAACTCTGTCTACAACGGACTTCTTTTTCTCTTCATTCATTTCGTCTTTCATGTCACTTTCCCCCCTAGAAAAATGTTGTTCCGGACTTTTATCCCATTAGATAAGTCGGCAAAAGTACCAATTGCGGGAATGCGATGAAAATACCGATACAGATAAAGGTACCTATCAGGAACGGAATCAATGTCGGGAATACTTCCCCTACTTTAATATCCATCAGATCACATGCAACATAAATACACATTCCTACAGGTGGCGTTACCAGACCTACCCCAAGTACTACAGTAATCAGAACACTTAACACGATAGGATCCACGCCTACACTTGTTGCAATCGGAAATAAAATTGGCATAAACAAGGTCAATGTAGCGATGGATTCCATAAACATGGTAACGACAAAGAAAATAAGTAAAATAATAATCAATATGATGGTCGGATTTGTTGTAAACCCAAGCATTGTATTAGCTACCCACTTGTCGAAACCTGCTGTTGTTAATAATACAGTATACAACTTTGCGGCTGCAATTACGACAAAAATTTTGCCACTTGTGCGCACTGTTTCTGCAAATGCGAATTTAATATCCGCCCATGTCAGCTCTCTGTAGATCAATCCTCCTGCAATCAGACCATAAGCTACAGCAATAGCACCTGCCTCTGTTGGACTTACAACACCGGTAGTAATAGTGCCAACAATGATAATAGGCATTAATAATGCAGGCAGAGATCCCATAAAGCCTTTGCAAACAGCTTTGAAGTTAAAATGTCCCGGTTCCTTCGGAACCCCTTCTTTTTTTGCTATAAAATAAGAAACAATCATCTGTGCAAGACCAAGCATAATACCCGGAATAATACCACCCAGGAATAACTTACCGGTGGAAATACCACAAATACCTGCGATAACAACCATAGGAATAGATGGGGGAATGATAATTCCGATGGTGGAAGAAATTGCGGTAACTGCAACGGTCAGCTTCTTGGAATAGCCTTTACGAATCATCTCCGGCATAAACATACCGGAAACACCGGCTGTATCTGCAACTGCTGAACCGGAAATACCGGCAAATATCATGGAAGACAATACATTAACATGTGCCAGACCTCCATAAATATGACCTACGATAGAATAACAAAAATCCATCAGTCGTTTGGAAATACCACCCTTTGACATGGTAAATCCGGCAAAGGTATAAAGTGGAATAGCAAGTAATGCAAAACTGTTCATACCTTCAAACATTCTCTGTGCAATGGTAACTGTGCCGGATGCATGTAAGAAGATAATACCACCCATTGACGCCAGTCCCAAGGACATGGCAATAGGTACACCAAAAAACAATAATATGAAAAATGAAATTAATAACCATGCTATCATGCTTCTACATTACCTCCTTCCGTTTTTTTCTGTAATGACACGATCAAATCTATAACCGCTGCCACAGCACATAATCCACAGGCAATGGGAATCATACTGTAAACCTGCCCCATGGTGAACTGTTGCATCGTAGAAACCGCCTGTTTTGCCTTGGTAGATAACTGATAACCACTGTAAGTTGCCAACATATAAAATAAAATAATCATCAATTCATTGAAAATCTTTACAATTTTCTGTGCCACTGGTGATTTCTCCACCAGAGTATCAATCAGTTCTACTCTTAAATGTGTCCCCCGGACTGTAATCTGCATCCCTACAATCAACATGGACCATACATTCAAGTACTGACTGGATTCCATATACCAGCTAAACCCACCAATATTCGGTATAAAACGAAGTATGATATTTGCCAGCAGAATCACAATCATGGCTCCACACATCACGGCTGAGATAAAGGTTGCTACTTTATCAACCCATTCCTGTACCTTAACCATACATTAACTCCTCCCTGTTGCTTCACTTTTCTTTTTATAGATAAAGGAAGCCGCCAGCGCTTCCCGGCGTCTCCCCTCATCATCCAGGTTTTAGCCCAGAGCTAAAACATTTTTCTTAGTTTGCATGCATACTTTAGTTTGCCTTTTTCCACTCTGCAAGTTTATCTAATAAATCACCATAAGTCTCAGCGTTGTCTGTTAAAACAGAAGCAGTTGCTTCAGCAAATGGAGCAAGGTCAGGCTCATTGATTTCCATGCCTGCTTCTTTCAGACTTGCAACTAAATCGGTTGTCTGCTGTTTATTTAATTCTCTGTCATAATCTGCGGATGCTGTTGCTGCTTCCTGTACAATAGCCTGCTCTTCAGCACTCATTTTCTGCCATGAGCTCTCTGCGATAGTAAAGCACATACCGGAATAAATGTGATTAGTAACTGACAGATATTTCTGTACTTCATAAAGGTTATTGTTATAGATTACAGGAATTGGATTTTCCTGTGCATCATATGTACCCTGCTGTAATGCCTGATATAATTCAGAGAAGCTAAGTGGCTGCGGGTTTGCACCAAGTGCTGTCATAGTAGCCATGATAACAGGATTTTCAGGTGTACGGATTAACATACCCTTCATATCATCAGGAGATTCAACAGCTCCTTTGCTGTTTGTAACACAGCGGAAACCATTACAATAATGAGCTAATACTCTCATATTCTGCTCTAACAGACCTGCTTCTGCTTCTGCTTCAATATCACTGTCCATGAATGCCCATGCTGTTTCAAAATCTTCAAACTGGAATGGTAATGCGGAAATACCCATCTTTGGCTCATAAGTTGCAAAGTTTGATGCATCAGTGATAATAATATCTACAGTTCCTGAATCCAGAGAAATGGAATTGATCAAATCGGCATCGCCGCCTAACTGTCCTGATGGATACAGTTCTACGGTAACTGCTCCGCCTGTCTTCTCTGCTACTTCGTCTGCGAACTGTTTAGCTGCTAATGCACGTGGATCTTCTTCGTTTGTGGAAAAGCCGAGTTTTAATGTAACCTCTGGCATATCCCCCGTTACTTCAGCTTTTTCGGTTTCTGCTGCTGTTGTTTCTGCTGCTGTTGTCTCCGGAGCCGCTGGTGCTGCTGTTTCGCTGCTACTGCTGCCACATGCAACCAGACTCAGGGTCATTGCTGTAGCAAGTGTTACTGCTAAAAACTTTTTCATGCTTATACTCTCCTTTTTGATTGATTATGCAAACCGGCACCTTCTCTATAACCGGTCATTGCTTTTGTTGGATTGTTCCTTTTAAAATTTCTGTTAAATAGTTCCTTTTTTGATCAATGCCTTCTTTAATTCTGCGGCACCAAATCGCGGACTGGATACAACGACCTTATGTAACATATCTGCAATATATGTTTCACAGTATGCCATACTTCCCTGTGCAAATACAATGACATCTACCTGATCTGCGATGCTTTCTGCACTCTCTGCCATTCGTTTCTTAAACTGTTCCTGATCCAGACCGAAAGCTCCTTCTACCAGGCAGTCCACTAATTCCACATGCTTACCGCATTCACGGCTCATTCTCTTAATGGTATTCTTAGTGGGTTCCAGTGTGGTTTGCAATGTTGCCATAACACCAATACGTGTTCCCTTTCGCACTGCCTCTCTGCACATTTCCTCATCCACACGAACAATGGGTACCCCGATATAATCTGCCATATCCTGTGCTGCATCTGCCACTTCCCCAACTGAGGAACATAGATTTAACATGGCATCGCATCCTTCACAGGCAGCCTTCATATACATGGAAACCAACCTGGCTGCTGCAGGTGTTGTAACATATCCTGCGTCCCTGGTCTCTGCCAGGATGGATGGATCCTGTAAACTAAACATTTCTACTCCATCTCCCAGCTGTTTCTTCACTTCCAATTCGACCAGTTCAATCAGCTCCGGTGTCGTGCTGGTATAAATCAGACCAACCTTCATGACTTCCTCCACCTTTCTACTAATAAGATGTTTTTTATTTAATCGCTTATAGTACTGTAAGCATTTTTAAACATCCTATGTTTAACATCCTACATTCATTTTATCTTTTTTTCACAAAAAGTAAATGGTAATAATCCATATATTTGTAACATATTTTTGTTAGTATTGAACAAAACATCCTACATTTGAATTTTAATTGTAAAATTAACCATTTGTTATGTTATACTGCCTTATATATTATTAAGCAAAGGAGTATCACGATGGCTTTTCAAAATATATGGAGACAACAGGCAAAACTTGCCAGAAGACAAGCACAAACCCCAAAAGAACGCAGAAAGCAGGCAGATAAGGATCTGCTCAAAGCAACGCTCTGGCCTCTGGGTGCTGCTCTGTTACTGATACTATATGCCATTTACTATGCACAGGGCGTCATCGCCATGGATACCTCCACGATTATCCTTGCCGTGATCATGGCTGCTTTTTTACTCGTTTCTCTGCCACAGATCAAACAGGCTGCAATAAAAAGAAAACAAATCTATGAAGAAACCCAAAACAAGTAATATGTGAAATATAGAAATGCAGTATCTATACTATAAAAGAAGACCTTTTACCTGATGAGTATCCCGGGTAAAAGGTCTTCTTTTTGCTTTTAAGCATGTTTACATACTATGGCAGCAATATCTCCACTGCTTTTCTAAGAGTATCCACATCTCCCACATTGCCCGGGAAAATAACATATGGTGTTCCAGGAAATCGGCTTTCTGCTCCTGTCTGCCATACCGGTATACCCGGCTGGATCTGTCCCAGAACCTTTGCACATTTTACCTGCAAAGCTTTCGTACCAACATCGCTGGAAGTGATTCCGCCCTTTGCCACCACAAATGCCGGTACCACATACAGTCTTCCCACCAGACTTTGTACCGCATCACTAATAGCTACTGAACGTAATAATGCTTTCTCCGGTGTGTCATTCTCCACTGTCAGAACAGCTCGTTTTGTAGAAATACAAACGGTTATGCCCGCCTGTAATTTTTCTTCTTCTACATCTATCAAACGTTTCACTTCCTGTTCCAACGCACCATTTTGAAGCACCAGATCCGAATCCATCTCCAGAAAAGATATCTGTTCCAGCTTTTTCAGTTCTTCCAATTGTGCCGTCGTTTTCTTCGTATGACTTCCTACTACGATAATACCACCGGTAGAAGCTTTTAACGTTACCATCTCATCCCTTGTAAGTAACTGCTTGTTACTGATATTGCCTAATGCCTTTACCAATGCTGCAGCACACCGGATCGTATAGTGATAGCCTTTTGCCATGGCGCGATAAAGAGCAATGCTAAACACCTTTACATCATAATCATCTATTGCGTTTACAATGATCTTTTGAAAATTTTCTGCCGTTTCCAGTTGTGCTTCTATGCCGTCAATGTCCATGGCCCTGATGCTTTCCAATGAGATACAGATACAATCTTCTTTGCGAAAAGCACCTTTTGTTTTCTCTTCTATGTATTCACAGAGATTGCTGGCCTTGTAACCAAAGGTTTCATCTCCCGCAAATTCTGTCTGACCGGCCGGCACCAGTTCCTCTCCGTATTTCACGTAATGAACATTATTAAGGGTATAACGACCTCCTTCCCTAAAATACGGACAGAGTATTTCCCCATCCATTTTCCAGGAATTATGTTCTTCTGCTTTTTCCCTTAACAGCTCTGTTTCCAACGGGTAATGCCCTCTTAATGTGGAATCACCTCTGCTGATAATCAGATAGTCCATATGATTTTCCGCTGCCACCTGACTCACCCGTTCTGCAATTACCGTATGTGCCTTTGTGGTCTGTTCTACTGTAAAACCTCTGGAATTGGTTAATATAAAAAACAGCTTATTGTCCTCTGCAAAACCTGCCCGGATACTATCAAGGCTCCAATCTGTATAAACCGAAATATCATGTACAGTCTGTACTCCTGTAGGATCGTCATCCAATACCACAATCTTACGGTTGCTTTTCTCAGCTTCCTGCTTTAATAATGTGTCTACTGTTTTCTGATCCAGGCTCTGATATGCCGCCAAGCAATCAATATGAATTCTTTTCTCCTGCAATGCTTTTTCCTCCTGCCACACATTCCCAATCTACGGTATGTATTATAATTGTTTATGCGTATAAAACCTGAGCGATCAAAATCAGCGGTTCATTGCCCTCGCAGGCTATTCCATGAATATCTCCCGGTTCAGCCACAATAATATCGCCCTGTTCAAGCTGTTGCACGATCCCGTTGATCTCATGACGAGCTTTTCCTGATAAAATAACCATGCTTTCCATTTCATGCTCATGCTGATGTTTCCCGATGCTAACTCCCGGATTAAGAGTATGCCTTACATATGCTCTTCCTTTTCCCTGCATCTCCCCCGGTGCTTCTAAAAGCTTCTCCATCATAACAGTACCTTCACCGCCCATGCAATGTTCAATCGGTACCGGTATCATATCCTTCTTTTTTCTGTACAACATCCTACCTTTAACCATCCTTTCCAAGATATAGTTCTTCTCTTCCACAGCCTTCTCACTGTTTTCAAGTGTTTTATCCCCATTCAATCCGTCCTTTTTAAACATCCTACGTTTGAATATAAAAAAAGTATATAATAAGCCCCTCTGCTTTGCAAGTAGATTTGCAAAATAGAGAGGCTCTGTATTTTATGCTTTTTTCCGTTCATACTGCATGAACGCATAGGGAATATCAAAATATGTCTGTTCTTCGCTGTCTGCAGTAACTTCCCATTCATCTGATTTGTCCAGATTCGGAAAATATGTGTCTGCTTCATAGGTATGGTCAATCTTGGTGACATGCACCAGATCGCAATAAGGAAGCAGCTGCTCATACAGGCTTGCACCGCCAATAATATAAATGTCCTCGGAAGGATACTGCTTTAAGTTTTCCAGAAGTTCTTCAATGCTGTGTACCACTTCTGCATCCTTGATCTTCAAATTCTCATCATGAGACAAAATAATGTTTTTACGGTTCTTCAGCGGTTGCTTCTGCGGAAAAGTGTCCAGAGTTTTCCGTCCAAGCACTACTACTTTACCCGTAGTAGTCTGGCGAAACATTTTGTGATCATTGGGAATGCTGATCAGTAATTCCCCCCTGCAGCCAATGGCCCAGTTATTATCTACTGCTACTATCATATTCATAAAATATCTATCCTCATTTCTATTGTATCGCAGTTGTATTGCAGTTGTATTGCAGTTGTATTGCAATTTATACTTCTTCTGCAATGTAGCCCATATTTCAATTATATGGCAATCGGTATTCCGGTTATCTGTGGTCCAGTTACATAATTCTCAGCTTTCACATCATCTCTGGTAAACTGATAAAAATCATGAATATCGGGGTTTAGCCAGAAGGTCGGTGCCGGCTGTGGTTCTCTGGTAATCAGTTCTTTAATAATCGGAATATGTCTGTCATAAATATGCGCATCGGCAATAACATGTACCAATTCACCCACATGCATATCACAAACCTGCGCCAGCATATGAACCAATACGGAATACTGCACTACATTCCAGTTGTTGGCCGCCAATACATCCTGGGAACGCTGGTTTAAAATAGCATTTAAGGTAAGCTTATCATCACCCTTTTTCTGGGTTACATTAAAAGTCATACTGTAAGCACAGGGATACAGATTCATCTCATGGAGATCCTGAGCCACATAAATATTGGTCATAATACGGCGACTGAAAGGATTGTTTTTCAGATCATAAATCACACGATCCACCTGATCCATCATGCCTTCTTTATACTGATGTTTCACAGCCATCTGATAGCCATATGCTTTTCCGATAGATCCTGTTTCATCAGCCCACTCATCCCAGATATGACTGTGTAGGTCATTTACATTGTTGGACTTCTGCTGCCAGATCCACAAAAGCTCGTCTGTAGCACTTTTCAGTGCTGTTTTTCGTAATGTCAAAAGAGGAAATTCCTTTGATAAATCATAACGGTTTACCACTCCGAATTTCTTAACGGTATATGCCGGCGTCCCATCCTCCCAATGCGGGCGAACCTTCTCACCTTCCGTACTGGTTCCGTTTTCCAGAATATCCTTACACATATTGATAAAAATCTGATCTGCCTGACTCATGTAACTGTTACCTTTCTGATTCTTATATTTTTGTTGCTCGATCCGTTAAATTACTTACTTCGGAGCCCATTTATCGCAAAGAGAATTAATCTGATCTGCAAACTTAGCCAATTCCTTATTGGCCAATCCTTCATTCTGATGGATGACACCAAGCAAACGCTGTCCGGCTGCCAGTAACCTGTTAAATACATCCGAAGCGGCTCTCTTAGCAGCTTTCTTAATCGGAATCGGGCTTGCTTCAAATTCTAACTTGTTGCTTGCCAGATTAAATACCGTTCCGCTATAAGGTGCATAAGCCTTCATGCCATGCTCTGTAATCAGACACTCGGTAAAGGATTTACATACCTCATCCTCTCCATGTACTACAAATACCCGATCCGGCTTTTCTTTAAAGCCTTCTATCCAGTCAATCAAACCATTCTTGTCTGCATGACCACTCATACCGGGAAGCTGTTTGACTGTAGCACGTACCTCAATTGGCTCACCGAATAATTTTACTTCTTCTGTTCCATCTACCAGGATACGTCCCAAAGTTCCTACTGCCTGATAACCTACAAACAAAATGGTACATTCCGGTCTCCAAAGGTTATGTTTTAAATGATGGCGGATACGTCCGGCATCACACATACCCGATGCAGAAATAATAACCATTGGTGTATTTTCAAAGTTAATAGCTTTTGATTCTTCACTGGTAATAGCCAGTCTGAGTCCTGGAAATGTAATTGGATTAATGCCCCTGTTGACCAGTTCCATTGCTTCTTCATCAAAGCAGGAATAAATATTTTTCTGGAATACACCGGTTGCTTCCACAGCCAACGGACTATCCACGTAAACCGGGAAATTGTCATGTCTTTCAATCATATGATCTTCTTTGATCTTTCTGATGAAATACAGCATTTCCTGGGTTCTGCCCACTGCAAAAGAAGGAATAACAACATTCCCTCCACGATCAAAGGTTTCCTGAATTACTTTCGCCAATTGACCTACATAGTCAATCTTTTCTGTACTATGTAATCTGTCCCCATAGGTGGACTCCATTACCACATAATCAGCTGACTCTGTTTTCTGCGGATCCTTGATAAGCGGCTGGTTTGTATTTCCAAGATCTCCTGAAAAAACAATCTTCTTACTGATCTTATCTTCTGTCAGCCAAACTTCAACACTGGCAGATCCTAACAAATGTCCAACGTCGGTAAAACGAATCTTTACCCCTTCACACAGCTCGATTTCCTGTCCATACTCACATGGTACGATCTGCTTAATCGTTGCATCCGCATCTTCCATGGTGTAAGTAGGAGGTTCCGGTTCTATGCTGGAAGATCGTTTTGCTTTTCTACTCTTCCACTCTGCTTCCTGCATCTGAATGTGTGCACAATCACGAAGCATAATACTACACAAATCAGCCGTCGCCTTTGTGGTAAATATCTGTCCCTTAAAGCCCCTGGCATGTAACTGTGGCAGCATACCGGAGTGGTCAATATGTGCATGTGTCAGTAAAACATAGTCAATATGGAATGGATCCACAGGCAGCTGTGCATTTTCAAATACGTTCACACCCTGTTCCATACCATAGTCCACTAAAATAGTCTTTCCACAGGCTTCCAGACAGTGACAACTACCCGTCACTTCATGATCAGCGCCAATAAAAGTAAGCTTCATAACCATACCCCCAATCAGTTTTTATATTCCGATTACATAGTTATACTATACACCATTTCGTGGATTCCCACAATGCGAGGAACTGTAGTTTAAATGGATTAAAGCAAACCGAAAGGGACGACTATATCACTCTGAGAGGCTCGCTTTTTGTGTAAAGAGCCGGATTAGCTGTATATGGTATGCTCTCAGGCACATTCGCATTACGGTAAGGACATAGCGGCACATAAGGCTGTAAACTACACAGCCCAAGTGCCGATGTCCTTACAGTACCTGATCGCATACCATATACAGCTAATCCTTACATTACAGCAAAGGCCAGCCTCGATGAGTGATATAGTCATCCCTTTCTTTGTACTTTATTCCAATTTAATCTGCAGTTGCCCCGGTCTGTAGCCAAGGCCAGACTATTGCAACTATTCATTTGCCGTAGCTGTGGTCTATGCACCACCAGGCACCACAAACTGCAGCTTAAAGAAAAAAATTGCCGTAAAACGAGGTTCAGCCGTGTATCGTATGCGAACAAGCACTGTAAATACGTCTGTACTTAGTTCGCGTCTTGTGCGAACTTATGTACAGCTACGTGTTTACCGTAGTGAAAACAGGCTTGTGAGCATATGATACACGGCTGAACCGTCACTTTACTTCAATCTTTATTCCTTTAACCTGCAGTTTAGAATGCTAATATCTGCGAGATAAACACCGTTCGCTCTTTCCCCAGATCCACCATCTTCGGTGTGGAATACGGCTTATGAAACCGATTGAAATACACATTTACAATTGGTCTCGGGCCTCTGTTTTTACGAACATTAGATACCACGCCCACTTCTCCGGTAGTAAGTCGAACCAATGTACCCAGCGGATACATTGTCACACTTGCAGCAAAAGTATCCACTATATTTTTATCAAAATACATATTACTCGTACCATACAGGTACTCCATTGCTTCATACGGTTGCTGATCACGAAAGACAATAAAATCTGTGATACTGCTGCATACACTTACAATTCTAGTCTCCAGGGGAATTTCTTCCCCTTTTAAATGATTTGGATAGCCTGACCCATCCCATCTTTCATGGTGCGTTAATATAATATTGGAAACGTCCCGTGAAATCCCTTCCTGTATGGACAAATAATATCCATATTCCGGATGTTCTTTCCACAACAGTTCTTCCTGTCCATGTAACTTGTCTTTTTTAGGTATCAGATACGCCATCTCCAGTACCCCGATATTATGAAGCAAGCCCCCCAGCATAGTATTTTCAATCTGGACATCTGACAAATGAAGAGAACCTGCAAGTAATCCTGAGAATACAGAAGTCAATACAGCATGTTGAAACAATCTGTCATTACTTTGTATATGCATCAGCATACATAAATTCAAAACATTTTCCTTATCACATATTCCATCTACTGCCTGTTTTGTCAGCCGGGTAGAAAGAAGCATTTCATCACATAGATTTTCCTCTTCTTTTTCGGAAGCATATATTTCTATAAATCTTTCATAGGTTTTCTTTAAGTAATGACTCATCTTCTCATATGGACCGATAAACCTGGTAAACCGATCCGCAATCTCCAGTGTCTGAAATCCATGCTTTACCAGTTGCAGAATATTACTCTCTGTTAGAACCACACCTGCAGAAAGCAACAATTTTTTATTTTCCTCATCATAAACAGGTGCATCCAACACCATACCGGGACAAACACTCATAATTGAAACTGTACTCATAGCAATTCCCCCCCCTTTTTTAATTAGCCAGATACTTCCTGATAATTTCCAGTGTATTTCTCATGATTTCCCATGTATCAATCTGCTGTCCCATTGCCGGATTACTGTACAATCTCATTAATCTTTGCGAAACTGTTTCAAAGGTAAAGTACAAAAGGGCAACAGTCTCTTCCTGCCTTAAATCCTTTTTAATGGAACCATCCAATTTTCCTTTTTCCAAAGGGGGCATAAAATATTTAGATATGGAAGCTCCAATGTCCAAATATTTTTGACAGCTTTCGGTATCTATTTCTTCTCTGACCACCATAAGTTCCACCTCATCATAGAGCATGGAGCAGTAGGGATGATCTTTCACATAACAGGCTCTTGCAATCAATACCTGCATGACCTGTTCCAAACCGTTTAATTTCTTATATTTTTCACTGGAGATGAGGCTTCGAAGATGATCAAAAAGGTCTTCATAAAAACTGACCATAACACAAATGATCAAATTGTTCTTTGAACCAAATATGTTTATTACGGTTCTTCTGGCCACGCCTGCTACAGTTCCAATATCGGTAAAAGTAGTTGCTTTGGTGCCTTTCTCCGAAAATAATTATCTGGATGCAGCAATGATTTTCTTATAATTTTCTAGTTTCAACGCTTCCGGTGACATATGTTCTCCCATGTTGCACTCGCAGTGCACCATAAAATCAAAAAAATATATTTATAATATTAATTGTAAAATACCCCTTGATGTCGGTCAAGGCACAACACAAAACGTGATGTAAAATGTGACAAATATGCAACATGAAATATTACATGACATCCAGCGGATATCTCTTTTTTGCTCTTAGAGTGCGAGACGGCGCAAAGCCGACCGAAACGAAGTGTAGACCTCGAACTTCGAGTGCCGGCGGCACTCGAAAGCAAAAAAAGAGATATCCATTTGGATATCTCTTTTTTGCTCTT